>CAXRFY010000107.1:0-2950 GCA_964229925.1 Schleiferiaceae bacterium | reverse complement strand
GCCTCGCCCGTTTGAGGATTCACAGCGCCGTCGATGGCATTTGCTTGCCGCACATTGAGGCCGTTTTCAACGCCGAGGTAGACGTCTCCACCCGCCCATGCCTTCCGAATTTGGCCATTCAACAAATTAAACGCGGGGGCCATCTCCACGGAGGGATAGGCGCTAGGGTCGGTGCCCGGAATGGGCTGCGCTCCATAGCGCTGGAGGGTAGCGTCCACCGTCCAACCGCCTTTGAATTCGCGGCTGAGGTGAGCCATCAGGCGGTGTTTGGGCACGAAGGGAGCCGAAAGCGCAACGTCCTGCGCCACGATGCCGGACTCATCCCGGTAGACCACGCGTAAGTCTTGGAAGCGGTAGGCTAAGCGCATTTCCGTGCGCTTGTTGAGTTGGTACGTCACAGAGGCACCAGCCGTGTTGGAGGTCATGGGGCGAATGGGCTCTACGGAGGAGGTGAACTGGGTGTAGAGGTAGCGCTGACCGGGCGTCCAATAGTCTTGAACCACCGTTTGCCCAAAGACCGTCGAGTGGGCATCGAGCTGCAAGGACCCCGGCATGTAGTTCAACTTGAAATTCCAAGCATAGCTCAGGCCCGTGTTATAGGCCTCTTCCATGTTGAGGTAGGAGCCGCCTAGGATGTGATACAGCGAAGATGGCTGGCTGCGCAAGCTGCGGTTGGTGGCCAAACGGCCCCATTCCTCTACCAAGGGCAGAGCGTTGCGGAATCCTCGGCCTGCGGCCAGGCGAAGGGTGTGCTTTTCCACGGGTTCCCAACGAAGGTGGATGCGGGGGGAGACTTGATGCGATACGATGGAATTCCAGTCGTAGCGGGCGCCTAGAACGGCGGTGAATTGGTCGGAAGGGGCATAGGTCCATTCGGTCGAAAGACCCAAATCCACCTCCATCCACCCCATCGTCGTACCGAGGTCCGTTTGCACAAAGTCAAAGTCGTAGCGGTCTGCCGTCAGCAGCACACCGGACGTTTGGCTCCACGTGCCCCAGCCATGGCGGAAGAGCACTTGGGCCATGCCGCCGTTTTGTAGGCCGTAGAGGGAACTCGCATGATCCGGATCGACGGTTGAATTTCCCATGGCGCCATCCATTTCATTGGAGTAGAGCTGAAGAATGGTGCCCACAGATTGATCGGGGAGGTCGGGATTGACCCATCCGGTTTTGGCCGTGAAGGCCACGCGGCCCTGCTTCATGGTGGAAGACCAAAGATCCTCCGCTGAGGTGCCCGGGGCAAAGGCGGAGCGCATTTGGCCCCCTTGTTTGACATCTTCCAACGCGTGGAAGGTGTAGATGCCTTCCCATCCATTTTGGCCAAAATAGCGCGCACGCAGCATGCCATTTACTTGGTAGCCAAGGGGATTGTCCAAGAAGCCATCGCCGTTCATGTCGGTGCCTTGCTGGCGACCGCTAAAATGACC
The DNA here is from genome assembly GCA_964229925.1 of Schleiferiaceae bacterium. Classification (GTDB taxonomy): domain Bacteria; phylum Bacteroidota; class Bacteroidia; order Flavobacteriales; family Schleiferiaceae; genus TMED14. The sequence goes on along the minus strand of CAXRFY010000107.1, from coordinate 1,523 downwards.
AAGGCTAGCCAGCATCCATTTGTCGTTGAGACGCACTCCATAGGCCTCGTTGAATTCAAAGCGGCCGCCTTGATTCACGTAGCCGTTGAGGAGGACGTCGCCACGACCTTCGGAGCCGGGGGCTTCCGCGGCGTCCACGAGGTCTTCGGGCTTGAGGAGCTCGACGTTGATTTGGCCGGTCATGCTTTCGGGACCGTTGTTGACGGCGCCAATTCCCTTGGTGAGCTGAATGCTTTGCACCCAGGTGCCCGGGATGAAACTCAGGCCCGAATTGGCCAATAAGCCACGCACCAGCGGCGTCATTTCCACTTGAATTTGGGCGTACTTTCCCGCCAAACCAAAAAGTTGAATCTGCTTGGTGCCCGTCACAGCATCTGTGAAAGAAACATCAATGCTGGGATTAGTCTCAAAGCTTTCCGACAAGTTGCAGCAGGCCGCCTTCTTGAGCTCCTTGCGAGAAATGTTCAGATCCAGGGTGGCGGATTTAGCGTCCAAGGAAAGCCCGGCAGCTTCCTCGCGAATGACCACTTCCTCAATCTGCAGGCTGTTGTAGAGCGACGTGTCAATTTGCCCTGCCGCACTCAGAGTGCTCAGGACAGCGACACCTAAAAAGAAGTGTTTCATCAGCCTCCGTGGTGCGCAGACGTAACCTCTTCGTCGCGGTACTTGCAGCAGGTATGCACCTTGGCGTAGTCTTCGTCCTTGGCCTTCACTTTGGGCGTGTCATGGCCCACGGCGGCAACGGCCTTGTGCAGGTCCATTTCGGACAGTTTTTTGGGATTGTAGACCACGTAGGTGGCATGCGTTTCTTGGTCCCAATCCGCGGTCCAAACACCATTCATGTCTAGCAAGGCAGTTTCAATACGCTTCTCGCACATGCCGCATACGCCGTCCGTTTGGAAGGTGATTTCTACTTTTTTCTGGGCCAGTGCAGCGAATGAGCTGCCGACAACCAATAGGAGGAGAAGAATCTTTTTCATTTGAAGGGGTTTTGATAGAGAGTATCGGTTTCAACACGCGTGTCGGTCAACGTGTTCAAGAAGGCCACCAGCGCCTGACGCTGGGCTAATGTAAGGTTCAGGCCCCTTACACCGCCCGAATGCGTTTGGATAAAACCCACCATGCTGGGATCCAGGTTAGGCGAATTGGGGGCCACATCGGCATTGTAAAAGTCAATGACCTGCTCCAAAGTTTGAAAGCGGCCATCGTGCATGTAGGGAGCTGTGTAGGCGATATTGCGGAGGGAAGGCACTTTGAACTTGCCATCGTCGGTCGCTAGACCCGTCACTGCGCCTAGACCCAGATCCGTTAGCACACTATCCAAGCCGTTGCTCATAAACTTGTGGTTGGTGAACAGTGCGCCGCCGTGGCAGTGGAAACAGTCCGCACCGGGAGTAGGGCTGTTGGGGTTGGATTCGCCATTGAAGAGCTGCATGCCCAGGGTTTCTTCGGCGGTGAGGCTTTCGGTGCCGGCGATAAATCGGTCAAACTTGCTTTCCCCTCCACTGAGGATGGTCAACATA
>CAXRFY010000106.1:0-3744 GCA_964229925.1 Schleiferiaceae bacterium | reverse complement strand
CCCACGCTGGCCGCCCGCATCGAAGCGGTAGACGCCGTTCAGCGCGAAACAGGCGCGGTAGAAATCCATCCGTCCAACCAAGCCCCCGTGATTCTGGGGCAAGGCTCTGCTGCTTGGGAACTCCTCGAGGACTGCGCCGCCCAGGGCCAGCCTTTGGACTGTGTAGGGGTACCTGTTGGCGGAGGCGGGCTCTTGGCGGGAACGGCTTTCGCCGTCCACGTTTGGAACCAAAAGCACGGAACGTCCGTGCGGGTGTACGCGGGGGAGCCTACGGGGGCCGATGATGCCTTCCGCAGCTTGGCCTCGGGCCAGATTGAGCACAACGAAAATCCACAGACCGTCGCCGATGGCATGCGCACGGAGCTGGGCCACATCAACTTCCCCGTCATCAAAGCCCATGTGACGGCCATCCACACGGTGACGGATCCGGAAATTCTCAGCGGCCAACTCCTCTTGGCCGAACGCCTTAAAATCATCGTCGAAACCAACTGCTCCCCTCCCTTTGCCGCCGTTCTCAAGCACCCCGAGGTCTTTACCGGCCAGCGTGTGGGCGTCGTCTTGTCCGGCGGCAATTTGGATCTACAGGCACACCACTGGGGCGCTTGACCCTCTGCCGGCAGCCCTTCATCCTCCTCTTGAAGTTGGGCACAAAAAAAAGCCCGACCGAAGTCGGGCTAATGCTTGTCTGGTGTGCAAATGCGTAGACTGGGGGGCCAAGGGTATCGAAAAGGCTCAGAAATCTTACCCTTGACGCAGCCTTGAAAAAGGCACCCAATCACTTGCGGGTACAAATTTCGGAAAAAAAGTTATAGTAAAGTGTACACTAAGTTAAAATATTGCTATCTTTGCAAAGAATCTTTCGAAAACGAACGGATTCATCAAGGGTTGTGAGACGCCGCTGCAAAAGCGGCGTTTTCTATTTCTAGACCTTTTGGTTTTTCTCTAGCCGTTTTAAACGCTTAATACCGCCTAGATGCCGCCCTTTAAGCGCCGGCGTTCTGGGCAAATGGGGTACTTTTGTGGCCGTATGAGTGAAACCTCTTCTTCCCCTTCTTCCAATGCCCCACTTCCCGTGGGGGCCTATCCCATGACCCGCCGGGTGGGCGATCTCTTGTTTTTGTCGGGCGTTGGCCCGCGGAAACCCAAGAGTGATACCAGTGCGGCTTCGGTTCCGGGTTTGGTTTTGGACGCAGACGGAAAGGTGGTGGACTATGACTTTGAGGCCCAGGTGCATTCGGTCATGGCCAACGTGAAGACGATTCTGGTAGAAGCCGGCGCCCAGTGGGATCAGCTGGTGGACATCACGGTGTTTCTGACCGACATGAAGCGGGACTTTGCCACCTTCAATCGCTTGTATGCCGAGTATTTTGCGGATGTGAACCCCAAGCCCTGCCGGACCACGGTGGAGGTGCTTTCGCTTCCGACCCCTATTGCTGTTGAACTGAAGTGCATCGCGGCCCTATGAGCCAACGATTCCCCGAGCGCGGTTCCCTGAACTTGCCCATTATCCAACGCGACATCCTCCAATACTGGGAGGAAAACGACGTTTTTGCCCAATCCATTCGCCACGACGGCCCTGAGTTTGTCTTTTACGAAGGCCCTCCCTCCGCCAACGGCTTGCCCGGCATTCACCACGTCATGGCCCGTGCCCTCAAAGATGTCTTCTGCCGCTACAAGACGCAGAAAGGCTTCAAGGTAGACCGCCGCGCGGGCTGGGACACCCATGGACTGCCCGTTGAACTCGGGGTAGAAAAGGAACTCGGCATTACCAAGGAGGACATCGGCAAGACCATCACGGTGGAGGAGTACAATGCTGCGTGCCGCAATGCGGTCATGCGCTACACGGACATTTGGAACGACCTGACCACCCGCATGGGCTACTGGGTCGACATGGAGCATCCCTACGTGACCTATACCTCTAAGTATATGGAGACGGTGTGGTGGCTTTTGGCCCAAATTCACCAAAAAGGCTACCTCTACAAAGGCTATACGATTCAGCCCTACTCGCCCAAAGCAGGTACGGGTCTGAGCTCGCACGAACTGAACCAGCCCGGATGCTACCGCGATGTCATGGACGTCTCCGCCACGGCTCTCTTTGCCGTGACGCCTAGCGCCCAATCAGAAGCCCTCTTTGGCGCGGAGCCCGTGCACATCATGGCCTGGACGACCACCCCTTGGACGCTGCCTTCTAACACAGCCCTCACGGTGGGCCCAAAGATTGTCTACGCCTTGGTGAACACGTTTAACCCCTACACCAAGGAAAAGCAACGCGTCATCTTGGCGGAGGCCTTGATTTCCAAATATTTCCGCGAAGAAGACCAAAATGTGGACGGCGGCCCTGAGGGCAAGGTCCTCCCCTGGTCGGTGCTTAAAACCTTTACAGGCAGCGAGCTCGTGGGCTTGCGCTATGCCCAGTTGCTTCCCTACACGCTTCCCTACGAGAACGCGGATCAAGCCTTCCAAGTCATCCCAGGCGACTTTGTCACCACGGAAGACGGTACGGGTATCGTGCACACGGCGCCCACGTTTGGTGCCGATGACGCGCGTGTCGCTGCAGCTGCCGGCGTTCCCCCTATGTTGGTCTTGGACGAAAACGGCACGCCCGTGCCCTTAGTTGACCTCCAGGGCCGCTTTGTCGCTCAAATGGGCGATCTGGCGGGCATGTACGTAAAGAACGACTACTATTCGGACGGTGAAAAGCCCGAGCTCAGCGCCGACGAACGCATTTCCATCCAACTCAAGCAAGAAGGTAAGGCCTTCAAAGTGCAGAAATACAGCCACAGCTACCCCCACTGCTGGCGTACCGATAAGCCTGTTCTCTACTACCCCTTGGACAGCTGGTTCATCAAGACGACCGCCGTCAAAGAGCGCTTGCAGGCCCTCAACCAAGAAATCCAATGGAAGCCCGCCAGCACCGGCACGGGCCGCTTTGGCAACTGGTTGGAAAACCTCAACGACTGGAACCTCTCGCGCAGCCGCTACTGGGGCATCCCCTTGCCCATCTGGCGCACCGAGGACGGCAGCGAGCAAATCGTTATCGACTCCATTGAAACCTTGAAAGCGGAGCTCGAAAAGTCCGTCGCCGCGGGCCACATGGCCAGCAATCCCTTGGCCGGCTTTGTCCCCGGAGACTTTTCAGAGGCCAACTACGCCCAGGTGGACCTTCACCGCCCGCACGTAGACGCCTGGATCCTTACCGCATCGACGGGGGCGCCCATGAAACGCGAATCCGACCTTATCGACGTGTGGTTTGACTCCGGCGCCATGCCCTACGCGCAAGTGCACTATCCCTTTGAAAACAAGGACGCGGTCGATCAAAACAAAGCCTTCCCGGCGGACTTTATCGCCGAGGGCGTGGACCAAACGCGCGGCTGGTTCTTTACCCTCCACGCCATCGCAGGCCTGGTCTTTGACAGCGTGGCCTACAAAGCCGTTATTTCCAATGGATTGGTCTTGGACAAGAACGGCCAAAAGATGTCTAAGCGTCTGGGCAATGCCGTGGACCCCTTCCAGGCGATGGACGAATACGGTTCGGACGCGCTTCGCTGGTACATGCTGACCAACGCCCAGCCCTGGGACAACCTCAAGTTTGACTTTGCCGGCGTGACAGAGGTGCAGCGCAAGTTCTTTGGCACCCTTCACAACACTTACGGCTTCTTGGCGCTCTATGCGCAGGTGGACGGTTTTGATCCCACTGCGCCTCAGATTCCCTTAGCGGATCGGCCCGAAATTGACCGCTGGATC
>CAXRFY010000105.1:0-2737 GCA_964229925.1 Schleiferiaceae bacterium | reverse complement strand
ATCAACATTATTGACAACCAGTCCGCCATTGAGGCCTTTATCCAAACGGATGCGGCCGTCAATCCTGGCAACAGCGGTGGTGCCCTGATTAATACCAGTGGCGAACTCATCGGCATCAACACGGCGAGTTCCACACGTTCCGGATCCTATGAAGGCTATTCTTTTGCGGTCCCTGCCAACATTGCGCGCAAAGTGGTAGATGATATGCTTCGCTTTGGCGTTGTCCAACGTGCCTACCTCGGGGTAAGCATCGCCGACGTCACCCCCGAACTCGCCAAAGAAATGAAGCTCGATGCCACTCAGGGAGTCTACCTCTCCGAGGTCGTGGACAATGGAGCCGCTAAGAAAGCAGGCATGGAAAAAGGCGACGTCATTGTCGGTGCGGGTGGCAAAACCATCAAGCGCAGCAGTGAGCTCCTAGAAGTCATCGGCAGCCGCCGCCCCGGCGACAAGCTAGACGTGACTGTTCTGCGCGATGGCAAGTCGAAGACCTTCAACGTCACGCTCCGAAACCGAGAAGGCAACACCGACGTCGTCAAGAAAGAGGACCTGGAAGAGATGCAGACCCTGGGCGCCACCTTTGAAGCTTTAAGCCAAGAGGACCGCGGCCGCTACGGGCTTCGCAGCGGGGTCAAAATCATTGATGTGGGCAACGGAAAGCTGAAAGAAGCGGGTGTCCCCAACGGTTTCATCTTGATTAAGTTGAACAACAGCCCCGTCAGCTCCCAGGACGATGTGCGCAAAATTCTTGGTCAGCTCAACCCCGGCGACGGTGTCCTCTTGCAAGGCTACCGCCCCGACGGCCGACCTGACTACTTCGCCTTCGGACTCTAAGCGCCTGAAGCCGATCCCTCTAGCCCACCTCGGACCCCGGGGTGGGCTTTTTTTTGGCGTTTTTACCCGGAAGTAAGTGTCAAAATCACACAGTGTGAGATGACCTAAAAGACTATTTTTTAGGCACTTACTGTAGATAATTTTTACCATCTCCGGTTGGCTCCCCGTCGGGCGCCCAATACCTTTGTAGCACAACCTTTCAATCACTCCCTTGATGAATCCAACGCTCGAAACGTACACCCTCTCGGTGTCCGAGCGCGTCAAAAACGAAAAGGCCGCCACCGCTTTGATTAAGTTGGTCGGCGACCTTTTTTTTGACCGCAATGTCCGTGCTGTACTCTACCGCCAACCTTTGGTCGACCAGCGCCCCTCCGAAATGCTTCAAGCCCATGTGCACGCTTCCGTGATGGCGGGCGAGTCCCTGAGCATCAACGACACCTTGGCCATAGCAGAAGCGCTCACGGCCAGCAAAGTCCAGAACGCAAGCGTGGATATTGGCCGTTTGGCTACGGAATGGAAGCGTGAGGCGGGCGTGTATTTGAACCGTAAGGCCTTCCTCGACACCAAACTCCGCGGCTACTGCAACGGCGACAACCCCAACACCGATCCCGTAGATGTCGTTCTCTATGGCTTTGGCCGAATTGGCCGCCTCGTCGCCCGCGAGCTCATCGCCCAAGAAGGCCGCGGCACCCAGCTCCGCCTTCGCGCCATCGTTGCCCGAGGCAGCGACCCCATTTCCTTGGAGAAGCGCGCCTCCCTCCTACGCGTCGATTCCATTCACGGCTCCTTCCCAGGTACCGTTGAAGCGGACCACGAGCGTCAGCAGTTGATAATTAACGGTCGCCCCGTAGCCATAGTTTCCGCGGATGCCCCGGAAGACATTGACTACGAAGCTTTGGGCATTCAAAACGCCCTCGTGGTCGACAACACCGGCGCCTTCCGAGACAAAGACGCCTTGAGCCGGCATTTGGCCTCCAAAGGCATTGCGAAAGTTTTGCTCACCGCACCGGGCAAAGGCGTTCCGAATATCGTCTTCGGCGTCAACCACATGGGCGAGCACCAAAACGACGCCATTCAATCGGCAGCTTCCTGCACCACCAATGCCATCACTCCCGTCCTCAAAGTGATTCAAGACCAGTTTGGCATCGTACAAGGGCATATTGAAACCATTCACGCGTACACGAACGACCAAAATTTGGTCGACAACATGCACAAGAAATACCGCCGTGGGCGCGCCGCAGCCGTCAACATGGTTATCACCGAAACCGGTGCCGGCCAAGCCGTCGACAAGGCCATTCCTGGCCTTGGCAGCAAACTCACGAGCAATGCGATTCGCGTCCCCGTGCCCAACGGTTCTCTCGCCATATTGAAACTCAACCTGGAAAAAGCCACCGACCGCGACGGATTAAATGCCGCCCTCAAAGCAGCCGCCTTCAGCGGGCCCTTAGTGGAGCAAATCAAGTACTCTGTTAGTCCCGAGTTGGTTTCCAGCGACATCGTCGGCGATTCCTGCTGCTCCATCTTTGACAGCGAGGCCACCATCGTCCACAGCGACGGCAAGAACGTGGTGCTCTATGTCTGGTACGACACCGAATACGGTTACACCCGTCAAGTCATGCGCCTCGCCAAACACATGGCGGGCGTTCGACGGAAATCCTACTATTGAGCTGCGCGCAGCGCCCGGTGAAACGGGCGCTACGCTTGCTCGCTAGAGGGCTAGAGGCCTAGAGGGCTAGAGGGCTAGAGGGCTAGAGGGCTAGAGGGCTAGAGCTTGGCAAAACAACGAAAGTCCCAGCGCGCGGCGAAGGTCCACCAATCAGTTTAAGGGTAAAAGTGTTTAAGGGTTTAAAAGTGGCTCCCTAGGCGTTTTCTGTGAGGAAGGTGTAAGTGTCGATGCCGTCGG
>CAXRFY010000104.1:0-5240 GCA_964229925.1 Schleiferiaceae bacterium | reverse complement strand
ACATCGTGTGGGTAGCGGCCTATGGTCCGGTTTGGAGTCCCGGCGGTGACCGTGGCATCTACAAGACCACGGACGGCGGCCAAAACTGGCGCCGCGTGCTCCACGTGTCAGACCACACTGGCTTCAACGAAGTGCATGTGGATCCCCGCAACTCCAAAGTGCTCTATGCCACGGCCCACCAGCGTCGACGCCATGTGTGGACCTATATTTCGGGCGGTCCTGAAAGTGGATTGTACAAGTCCGAAGACGGTGGCGAAACGTGGAACGAACTGAAGAACGGATTGCCCAGCGGCGACAAAGGCCGTTTTGCCCTCGCCATTTCTCCCGTGAACCCTGACGTGATCTACTGCATGGTCGAGGGGCACGGCTTGTACCGGAGTTCGGACCGGGGCGCCAGCTTCAAGAAGCAAAGCGACCATGCCACCAGCGGAAACTACTATGTGGAGCTCTTCGCGAGTCCACACGATGTCGATGTAGTCTACTCTATGGACACCTATGCCCAATGGTCTGAAGACGGCGGCAAGACCTTCAAAGGCCTGGGCGAGCGCGGCAAGCACGTGGACAACCACGTCGCTTGGATCGACCCCACCAACCCCAAGCACCTGGTACTCGGCTGTGACGGGGGCCTCTACGAAACTTGGGACCACGCCAGCAGCTGGCACTTCAAGTCCAATCTGCCCGTTACGCAGTTTTACCGTGTAGCCGTGGACAATGCCACGCCTTTCTACAACGTGTACGGCGGCACGCAGGACAATTTCTCCTTGGGCGGCCCGAGCCGAACCATCAACGACCGCGGCATCGTCAACAGCGATTGGTACGTCACCCAAACAGGCGACGGATTTGAATCCCAAGTGGACCCCGTCAACCCCAACATCGTTTACGCCCAGGCGCAGTACGGCTGGCTGCAGCGTTACGACCGCCAGAGCGGCGAAGGGGTGCCCATCAAGCCCATCGAAGGCGCCGGCGAAAAGGCCTACCGCTGGAACTGGGATGCGCCTCTGCTCATCAGCCCCCACGACAACAAGACCTTGTACTTCGCGGCGAACAAGCTCTTCAAGAGCACGGACCGCGGCAACAACTGGACGGCTATTTCGGGCGATCTAACGCGCCAAATCGACCGCAACGCCTTGCCCGTGATGGGCAAAGTTTGGAGCATGGATGCGATTGCGAAGAACCAGAGCACCACGATCTACGGCAACATTGTCGCCCTGCACGAATCCCCCGTGGCCAAAGGCCTCCTCTACGTAGGAACGGACGACGGACTGGTCCAAATCAGCGAAAACGACGGCGGTGCTTGGCGTAAAGTGGACAAGTTCCCTGGCGTGCCCGCCAATACCTACGTCAATGACCTCAAGGCCTCTCTCCACGATGCCAATGTGGTCTATGCGGCCTTTAACAACCACAAGAACGGCGACTTTAAGCCCTACGTTTTGGTCTCCAAGAACAAAGGCAAAACCTGGGAGACCATCACGGGCGACTTGCCCGAACGCGGTTCCGTCTATAGTATCGCTCAAGACCACAAGGACCCCAACCTTCTGTTTGTGGGTACCGAATTTGGTATCTACTACTCCACCACTGGGGGTGGCACCTGGAAGAAATTGGGCAGTGGATTGCCGACGGTGGCGGTTCGGGATATTGACATCCAGCGCCGCGAAAACGATTTGGTCATTGCCACCTTTGGCCGTGGTTTCTACGTTTTGGACGACTACAGCCCCTTGCGCGAATTCAGTGCCAAGGTCACCGACAAGGACGCCCACATCTTTAACGTGAAGACCGGCCTGCTCTACCACGAGGCGAGCCCCATTGGCTACGGCCCTCCTGGATTCATGGGTGCCGAATACTTTATGGCGAGCAACCCCGACGTGGGGGTCACGTTGACCTACCACATCAAGGAAGCGCCCAAGACCCTCAAGGCGAAGCGCCAAGCGGAGGAGAAGAAAAATCCCGATGCCATCACCTACCCCACGGCTGCTGCCATGCGTGCGGAAGACAATGAGGTGGAACCCTACCTCCTAGTGGTCATTCGGGATGCTTCCGGTGCGCCCTTGCGCCGAATCGTTCGATCCTACAGCAGCGGCATCGCTCGCTTTACCTGGGACGGCAAGGTGGCCCGCCAAGATGCTCCCAAGCGCGCCGCCCACTTTGTGGCACCCGGCACCTACAGCGCCCAGCTGGTGGGATTCTCCAACGGCCAGTTTGACACATTGACCGCACCGACGTCCTTTGAGGTGAAGCACCTCAACAATTTGACCCTGCCTGCGACGAATGCAGACTTGCTCGCCTTCCAGCAGCGTGTCAACCAAGTCAGCCGCCGCTACGACCGCTTTGAAATGACCTTCCGAGAGACGGTATCTTTGGCCAAAGACCTCTACGAGGCCCTCAAATACAGCCCCGGTGCTAATCCCGCGGATCTTCAGAGTGTCTTAGCGGTCCAAACGTCCTTGCAGGCCATGGACATCGTCCTCAACGGCGATGCTTCCTTGAGCAAGCGCGAGTTTGAAACGCTCCCTGGATTGGGCAGTCGTTTGTCCACCGCGACCTGGGGGTCCTACGGCATGCGCAGCGAGGTGACCGGCACCATGAAGGCACAACTCGCCATGGTAGAAGCTGAATTGCCCAAGCTGGAAAAGGAACTCGAGGCGCTTCAAGCCAAGCTGAAGGTGCTTGAAACGAAGAGCATCCAAGACGGCGCACCTTATGTGCGCGGGGGTTTGGAAAAGCCTTTGCCTTAAGCGTGTTGCTGCGCGGCCTGACGGCCGCGCAGCCCAACCGCCCTGCGGGGCACCTATCCAACAAAAAAGGCGCCCCGAGGGGCGCCTTTTGTTTTGGTATCGTAAACGTTTAGAAGCGGTACACGAAGGCATTGATGTTCATGCCCGCACCCACGGATGCAAAGAGAACGACATCGCCCTTTTCAATGCTGTGCCCTTGGTAGTTCTCATGGCGCACCATGTCCAACAAGGTCGGAACAGTCGCTACGGAGCTATTGCCCATCCATTGAATGGACATGGGCATGACCGCGTCTAAATCGGCCTTCATGCCGTAAAGTTTGTAGAGACGCTCGCCCACCGCATGGTCCAACTTGGCGTTGGCTTGGTGCATGAAGATCTTTTTGACTTCGGAGAGGTCTACGCCCGCGTTGTCCAAAGCCGCCTTCATGGCATCGGGTACGTTGCGAATGGCGAATTCGTAAATCTTGCGGCCCTTCATTTTGATCAAACGCTCCGTGCGGTCCAATTCAGGATTGTTGGAGGGGTTGGACTTGAGGAAGTAGGCTTCGTTTTTGGTGTACGAAACCGCAGCGCGACCAATGATGCCCGTGCCTTCTTCGGCGTCTTGCAGCTCAAAACAGGCCGCACCTGCGCCGTCGGAGAAAATCATCGAGTCGCGGTCGTGCACGTCTACGATGCGCGAAAGCGTTTCACACCCGATGACCAGGGCCTTTTTAGCGAGGCCACCGCGCAGGTAGGCTTCCGCGACCAGTACCCCTTGAATCCATCCTGGGCAGCCCGCGAGGACGTCAAAAGCGACCACATTAGGATTTTCAATGCCCATCTCGTGCTTGACGCGCGAGGCGATGCTGGGCATTTGCTCCATCACCTTGGAACCGTGTTCGATGTCCCCAAAGTTTTGGCCCACAATCAGGAGGTCCAAATCTTCCGCATCCCAACCCGCATCCGCCAAGGCTTTATGTCCGGCGATGGCGCCCAAATCTTTGGACGTCTGGTCCGGACGCGCGTAGCGGCGCTCGGCGATTTCCGTGATATTCTGGAACTTTTCGATAATGACTTCGTTAGGATTGGGAAATGGAGTTCCATCCTCATCCAAGAAGTGGCGATCTAGAAAAGCACTGTTAGGAACGCGCACTTCGGGTACGCAAGACCCTGTGCCGGTGATGACAATCGCTGGTTTCATGGCCGCAAAAGTACCCCTTTTTGATGAGATGGGCCGTACTTTTGCCGCTATGAATTCGAGTGACCTTCACGACGACCACGATCACCTGGGGGCTGCGTTTGACACGCCGCTTCGGCCCGATGCCTTTGAGCTTTCAGAAGATGAAAAGATTGCACGCATTGAAACGCATGTGCGCGGCATCCTGGACACCCTGGGCATGGACCTGTCCGACGACAGCCTAAAAGGCACGCCCAAACGGGTCGCGAAGATGTTTGTGAAGGAGGCGTTTGGGGGCTTGGATCCCGCGAAAAAGCCTGTGCTGAACACTTTTGAGAATTCCTACCAATACGGCGAAATGCTCGTGGAGAAGAACATTGTCGTCTACTCTACCTGCGAACACCACTTGCTTCCCATCGTGGGCCGCGCGCACATTGCGTACTTGTCGCAGGACCGCGTCATTGGCTTGAGCAAAATGAACCGAATTGTATACTTTTACGCCAAGCGCCCGCAGGTTCAGGAGCGTTTGACGCGCCAAATCACCGCCGCGCTTCAGGAAGCCCTGGGCACGCCAGACGTAGCTGTTTTGATTGACGCCAAGCACCTCTGTGTGAATGCGCGTGGCATTCGGGACATCGATTCAAGCACCGTAACCGCTGAATACGGCGGCCGATTTGCCGAAAATGAGCAATTAAAGCAGGATTTTCTTTCCTACATCCAATTAAAAACCGAATTTGGGGACCAATGAGCCAGCTGCACGTCTTTGACAGCCACCAAGGGTCCCTTCGGACATTTCAACCCGTTCAGGAAGGCCACGTCGGCCTCTATGTCTGTGGACCCACCGTGTACAGCAATGTGCACTTGGGCAATGTGCGGACCTTCTTGTCCTTCGACTTAGTCTTCCGCTACTTGCAGTTCTTGGGCTACAAGGTGCGCTACGTTCGGAACATTACGGATGCCGGTCACCTAGTCGACGACGCCGACGAAGGCGAAGACAAAGTGGGCGCCCGCGCCAAACTGGAGAAGTTGGAGCCCATGGAGATTGTGCAGCGCTACACCGTGGATTTCCACGGCGTGATGCGCGCCTTCAACGCCTTGCCCCCTTCCATTGAACCCACAGCTACCGGACATATCGTGGAGCAAATCGCTATGACGCAGCAGCTGCTTGCGGCGGGCTGGGCCTACGAAGCGAACGGCTCCATCTACTTTGACGTGGAGGCCTACAGCCAGAAGCACCCCTACGGCGAACTCTCCGGCCGCAACATCGACGAAATGCGCTCCGGCACCCGCGACCTGGACGGTCAGAGCGACAAGCGCTCCCCCTTGGATTTTGCGCTCTGGAAGAAGGC
>CAXRFY010000103.1:0-3221 GCA_964229925.1 Schleiferiaceae bacterium | reverse complement strand
GTCGAACCCATAGCATCCGCTATTACCCCCGTACCAGGCGGGGTGGGGCTCATGACCCGCGTAGGCCTTTTGATGAACACCTTGCGCGCAGCTGATGGCCGCGGATAACGGGCAGCAGCTTCCCTTGATGGAAGCCTTTCGTACGGTGCAAGGAGAGGGGGTACACACCGGACGCCCGTCCTTCTTTTTCCGCATTGGCGGTTGCGACGTCGGCTGCCACTGGTGCGACGTCAAGGAATCCTGGGATGCAGGCAAGCATCCATTAACCTCCTTGGATGCCATGGTGGCCCATCTTGGACCGAATGACCAAACCATCGTCATCACCGGCGGAGAGCCCCTTATGTGGGATATGAATCCCCTCACGGCCGCCCTCAGAGGTGCTGGGAAGCGCGTACACTTGGAGACCTCCGGTGCCTACCCACTCACCGGATCTTGGGACTGGGTCTGCCTTTCCCCAAAGAAAACCAAGGCGCCACGCCCCGAATGGTATGCCGCCGCGCACGAACTCAAAGTCATCGTCTACAATGCGGATGACTTGCGCTGGGCCCAAGAGCATGCCGACCAATGTGGCCCCGACTGCCAACTCTTCCTCCAACCCGAATGGTCTAAGCGCGACAAAACCTTACCGCTCATCGTCGATTTCTTGGAAGAACACCCCGAATGGCGCCTATCGCTACAGACCCACAAGTACATTGGGATGCCCTGAGGGCTAGGTAGCTAGGTAGCCAGAAAGCACGCGCTTCACGCTGTAGCCTTTAAGCTTAAACGCTTAATCTCTTTTACCCTCAAACTTTATGGTGGACCTTCGCCGCGCGCTGGGACTTTCCGTTGATTTGCTAAGCCCTAGCTCCCTAGCTCCCTAGCACCCGAGCTCCCTAGCTCCCTAGCTCCCTAGCGCGCCAAAGGCGCTCTCTAGCCCTTAGAAAACTCTCGCTCCACGCGGTCGATGCCTTTGATGCCTTTTAGAAGGTTTGCGAGGTTGCTGAGTTGGCTTCGGTCTGTTACATGAACCGCGATAGTGCCAGTAAAAACACCGTCCACAGTATCAATGTGAAGTGATTTAATTTCCATATTTAGTTCATTGGAAATCAATGAAGTAACCTTCATGATTAAGCCACTTGTGTCCATGCCAGAAAAGCGTAAGGTCGCATTAAAGCCTTGCCCTTCTTGTCCACTTGACCAGCGAGCGATGATCACTTTTTCGGCAAATCGACCCTGGAGGTGAACGGCATGACGACAGTCCGTGCGATGGACCTGAATCCCGTTTTCTTCCACAAAACCAAAAATCTGATCCCCTTGGATGGGGTGGCAGCACGTGGCCAAGCTGTGTTCCAAGATGACTTGGTCCGGGCCAAATACAATACGGCGGGAGGATTCTGGAACGTCCTTTAGCGTTGTGCCCTTCGGACGGAAACGGCGACGCAAATATTGGTAGAAGCCGCCGGATTCCTCTTGAATGAAACCGCGGAGGTGCTCGGTGCCAAATTGGCCTGAACCAAAGCGTTCGTAGAGCTCCTTGGGATTGCGCAAACTGAAGAAATTGAGCATTTTTTGGGTCGTGCTCTGATTCAATTCAGACTTAGCTTTTTTGAGTGCACGCTGAAGCAGTCGCTTTCCGCGGTCTTGGGCATCTCGCTGGTGATCGCGCAAGTACTGGCGGATTTTAGATTTGGCCTTTGGCGTAACTACCCAATTCTCCCAGTCAGGTTGTGGGCGTTGTGCTTCAGAGGTGAGGACTTGGACTTGGTCGCCGCTTTGAATTTCATAGCTGAGGGGGACTAGTTTTCCGTTCACTTTTGCCCCAAGGGTAGACATGCCAATGTCCGTGTGAATTTCAAAAGCGAAATCAAGAGCAGTTGCGTGCTTCGGCAAGGTGAGCATCTTGCCTTGAGGTGTGAAGGCAAAGACCTCTTCATTAAAGAGTTGAAGCTTAAACTGATCAACAAATTCAACGGCGCTATCGCCTTGATTTTCAATGGCCTCTCTGATTCGATTAACCCACTCATCCAATGCGGCATTGCCCGAATTGTCCTCCTTGTAGCGCCAATGAGCTGCATAGCCTTTTTCGGCTTCCTCGTCCATGCGTTGAGACCGAATTTGCACCTCAATCCAATGGCCTTCAGGCCCCATGACGGTGATGTGGAGGGATTCGTATCCATTCGCTTTTGGAGCGGTAATCCAGTCGCGCAATCGCCGCGGGTTGGGACGAAACACCGCGGTAATCACGGAATAGGCCCGCCAGATGTCCGCTTTTTCGCGTTTGGCGTTGGTGTCGAGAATGATGCGAATCGCATACTTGTCATAGACCTCTTCAAACGTGACACCTTGGTTGAGCATCTTACGCCGAATAGAAAAGATGCCCTTGTTGCGTCGTTTGACCTCAAAATCAAGACCCTCGGACTCGAGCAGTGATTCAATGCTCTGGCTAAAGCGCTCGAGGTAGATGGCGTCGTCCTCTTCCGCTTCGTCGAGTTTGCGTTCAAGCTCCTCGTAGGTTTCGGGTTCTGTGTATTTCAGACCTAAATCCTCAAATTCCGACTTAATGTGGTAGAGGCCCATTCGGTGCGCCAAAGGGGCAAAAATGTAGAGCGTTTCACTCGCAATTTTCAGCTGCTTGTGGTAGGGCATCCCGTCCAGCGTGCGCATGTTGTGCAAACGATCCGCCATCTTCACCAAAATCACCCGAACATCATCACTGATCGACAGCAGGAGTTTGCGAAAATTCTCCACCTGCATGGAGCTGGATTGGTGGTCAAAAATGCCCTGAATCTTGGTCAAGCCTTCTACCATGTAGGCAATAGAAGGCCCAAACATGTGCTCCAAATCCTCTTTGGTGTAGTCGGAATCCTCCACCACATCGTGCAACAAGGCGGCAGCAATCGACTGAGGGCCGAGGCCAATCTCCTTGGTTACAATGAGTGCGACGTCCAGAGGATGGGTGATGTAGGGTTCGCCCGATTTTCTCCGAACGTCCTTGTGAGCGTCCGCAGCCACTTTGTAGGCTTTGCGGATCAAGGCCACGTCTTCCTTGTCCCCGCCGCGAGATTCCACGGCACGGATGAGGCCTCGGTATTTGTTCCGAACTAGTTTTTCGAAGTCGACGCTGGATTCCATGACAATGCTGGAAGTAAGGTAGCAGAAACCTCGCCAAAGCCAATGCGCAAGCCGTCTTTTTTGCAGTACCCACGCATCGTCACGGTGTCGTGGTCCTCAATAAAGCT
>CAXRFY010000102.1:0-4965 GCA_964229925.1 Schleiferiaceae bacterium | reverse complement strand
GTTCCTGCTCAAAAACCTCGAATGGAAGGACAACGGCCAACTCGGCTGGAAATTCAACCTTCCCGTCCTCGAAGCCCAAATGAGCCGCATCGGACAAGCCTTGGCCCCCGAAGACCGCTACATTGGTTCCACCCTCTTTGTTCGAGGCGCCCGCAGCGGCTACATTCTCGACGAAGACTGGAGTGGCATCATGGACCACTTCCCTCTGGCCCGCCTAGAATCCATCCCCGACGCGGGCCATTGGGTGCACGCCGAAAAGCCCGAAGCATTTCAGGAGGCGGTTTTGCCTTTTTTGCTGGAAGGCTAGGGAGCTCGGGCTTCGCCCTGAAGCTAGAGAGCTAGAAAGCTAGAGAGCACGCGCTTCGCGCTGTAGCCTTTTCGCTTAAACGTTTAATCTCTTTTACCCTTAAACTGTGTGGTGGACCTTCGCCGCGCGCTGGGACTTTCCGTTATTTTGCCAAGCTCTAGCTCCCTAGCTCCCTAGCTCCCTAGCTCCCTAGCTCCCTAGCTCTCTAGCTCCCTAGCTCCCTAGCTCCCTAGCTCCCTAGCTCCCTAGCCCTAAAGCCGCGCATCCACCACCTCGCGGGGAAGCACGCCTTTTACGTCGTAGATCACGGCGCCTTTTTGGGCTTTAAGTTGGTGCATGTCCAAGGCCAGGAATTGGTCGTGGGCCACGGCTAAAACGATGGCATCGTAGCCGGCGGGATCCAATGCGTCGACCAGGCTAAAGCCGTACTCGTGCTCGACCTCTGGAGAGCTGGCCCAGGGATCGTAGGTATCTACTTGCAAGCCGTATTGGAGGAGTTCGTGGCGGATGTCCACGACTTTGGTGTTTCGAATGTCCGGGCAGTTCTCCTTGAAGGTGATGCCTAGCAGCAGGGTGCGGCTTTCTTTGACGGTTTTGCCTTCGGCGATGAGGAGTTTCACCACTTTGCTGGCGATGAAGAGCCCCATGGAGTCGTTGACGCGGCGGCCGCTGAGGATGACGGCGGGGTGGTAGCCCAGGCTTTCCGCTTTGTGGGCGAGGTAGTAGGGGTCTACAGAAATACAGTGGCCGCCGACGAGACCGGGGCTGTACTTCAGGAAGTTCCACTTGGTACCAGCGGCTTCGAGGACGTCCCGCGTGTCAATGCCGACGCGGTCAAAAATGAGCGAAAGCTCGTTGACGAAGGAAATGTTGACGTCGCGTTGCGCGTTTTCAATGGCTTTGGAAGCTTCGGCCACCTTCATGTTGGGGGCCAAATGCGTTCCCGCCGCGATGATGCTGCGGTAGAGGCCGTCCACAAACTGGGCGGCGTCCGGGGTGCTGCCCGAGGTCACCTTTTTGATGGTGGTCAAGGTGTTGACTTTGTCGCCGGGGTTGATGCGTTCGGGACTGTAGCCACAGAAAAAATCCTGATTGAAGGTCAAGCCACTGACGGATTCCAACACGGGCACGCAGTCCTCTTCGGTGCAGCCGGGGTAGGTGGTGGATTCGTAGATGACGACGTCGCCTTTTTGCAAGTAGCGGCCGATCATGTTGGAGGCACTCATCAAGGGGCCCAAATCGGGTGCATTTGAGGCGTTGATCGGGGTGGGAACGGTCACAATGTAGACGTTGGCTTGGGCCAAATCGTCCATCGTGCAGCTAAATTGAATGCCGCGGTCCAGCGCCGCCTGGATGGCGGCGGGTTCCGCTTCCTTGGTGGAATCTTCGGCGCGCTTGAGTTCATCAACGCGGGCGCATTTGATATCAAAGCCCAACACGGGGTAGTGCTTGGAAAATTCCAGGGCCAGGGGCATGCCGACATAGCCCAAACCAATAACGGCAATATGAGGATTTGAAGGCAGCTGCGCGGGTTTCATACGGGTAAAGGTACGCACCGCCGTACCTTTATACCATGAAAGCCTTGTGGACGCTCAATCCCTATTTCTGGCGCTACAAGTGGCTCCTGCTGAGCGGGGTGTTTTTTGTTTTGCTTTCGGCTGCGTTTTCGGTTTTTCCGGCGGTGTACATCCGGCAGGCTTTTGACGAGGTGGCGGTGGCGATTTCAGGCCAGGGCAGCCCGGATGCGCAGCGCAGTTTGGATTTGAAGCAGGCGTTGATTCTGTATTCGGCCTTGATTTTGGGCCTCAGCATTATCAAGGGCCTTTTCACCTTCTTGATGCGCCAAACGCTAATCGTCATGTCGCGCCATATCGAGTACGATTTGAAGAATGCGATTTACGCGCACTACCAGCAATTGGATTTGGCCTTTTACCGCCGCAATAGCACGGGCGATTTGATGAACCGCATCAGCGAGGACGTGAGCCGAACGCGCATGTACATCGGTCCCGCCCTCATGTACACGTTAAATACCGCCTTTGCGACGGGCATTACGCTCTACTTCATGTTCTCGGTGGACGTCCGTTTGAGCCTCTTGACCCTGGCGCCCATGCCCATTTTGGTGTGGTGCATTTACCGCGTTTCGACCCTGATCAACCAGCGCAGCCATGCGGTTCAGGCGCAGCAGTCGGCGATTAGCACGCTGGCGCAGGAGACGTTTTCGGGCCTTCGCGTGTTGAAGGCGTTTGGCTTGGAGGAGGAACAGACCGAACGCTACGCCGAAAGCGCCGCCCGCTCCTTCCAGCAGAACGAACGCCTCTACCGCGTCAACGCCCTCTTCATGCCCCTCATGCTCCTTCTGGTGGGCGCCTCCACCCTCATCGCGGTGTGGGTCGGCGGCCAGGGCGTGATTGAAGGGCGCCTCAGCCCTGGGGTCATCGCCGAATTCATCTACTACGTCAACCTCCTCACGTGGCCCATCGCCAGCATCGGCTGGGTCATGAGCATGGTGCAACGCGCCGAGGCCTCCATGCAGCGCATCAACGACTTCCTGCACGTCGAGCCTGCCATCCAAAACGCACCGGGCGCCCGCAGCCCCGAGACGATTCGCGGCGAGATTGTCTTTGAAAACGTCAGCTACACCTATCCGGACAGTGGCATTCAGGCGCTTAAAAACTTTTCGGCCCGAATTGCCCCCGGCGAAACCATCGTGGTGGTGGGCAAAACCGGTTCGGGCAAGAGCACCTTGGGCCTCCTCCTCAACCGCCTCATGGACCCCACCGAAGGGCGCATCCTCGTAGACGGCCTGGACATCCGCGACTGGGACGTGAACGCCCTGCGCAAAGCGGTCGGCACCGTCCCCCAAGACGCCTTCCTCTTTAGCGATTCCATCGCCGAAAACATCGCCTTCGGCACCCTAGAAGCGGACCGCCCCACCGTGGAATCTTACGCCGAGCTGGCCCATGTCGCCGACGATGTCCGAGGCTTCCCCAAGGGCTTTGACACCGTGGTAGGCGAGCGCGGCGTGACCCTCAGCGGGGGCCAAAAACAGCGCGTCAGCATTGCCCGCGCCCTCATCAAGCAGCCGCCTATGCTCGTCATGGACGATGCCCTGAGCGCGGTGGACACCGACACGGAGGTCAGCATCCTTTCGGGCCTACGCGAACGCATCGCGGGCGTCACCGCCCTCTTGATCACCCAGCGCTTGAGCTGTGTGCACTTGGCCGATCGCATCTACGTCTTGGACGAAGGCAGCCTGGTCCAAGAGGGCAGCCATTCGGCATTGGTCCAAACGCCCGGCATCTACGCGGAACTCTACGCCCTCCAAAACCCCGACACCTGGTAGCATGAAGCCCTATCCCAATCTGGTGGCCGGTGTCCTCGAAGTCCTGGAATGGTCCTTTGGCAAGGGCTGGTACGCCGACCGCGTGGTAGACAAGGTCCTCCGAGCCAACAAAAAATGGGGCGCGCGCGACCGGGCCTTCGTGGCCCAGCACAGCTACGAGATGGTCCGCTGGTGGCGCCTCCTCTGGGAACTAAAGGGCGAGGAACCTACCCTCAAGCGCAAGAAACTCAAAGAACTCTTCGAACTCTATTGGGCCTGGCAAGTCGAAGGCAACCTCAGCCTCCCGGACTTCCCCCTCGGCGTCGCCCAAAGCTATCCCGACTGGCTCGACCGCCGCGCGGCCGGCGCGCTGGGCGCACGCTGGCCGGCGCTGGCCACGGCCTTGAACCAGCCGGCCCACGTCATTTTGCGCACCAACACCTGGAAGGCGAGCCGCGAACAGGTCCTCGAACGCCTGGCCGCCGAAGGCATTGAGGCCGCCGCCTCGGACCTCCGCCCGGAGGCCATCGTATTGGCGAAACGGCCGCGCTTGCAGCATTTGGGCAGTTTCCAGGACGGCTGGTACGAAGTGCAAGACGGGGGTTCGCAGTGCATTGCCCCCTACCTCGATCCTCAACCCGGGGACCGCGTGCTGGACGGCTGTTCCGGCGCGGGCGGGAAGGCCCTGCATGTGGCGGCGTTGATGCAGAACCAAGGCGAAATTCTCTGCATGGACGTGGAGGCCTATAAGCTGTCGGAGGCGGAGAAGCGGGCGGCCCGCGCCGGCATTTCCATTCTGCGCACTGGCCACATTCAGCATGCGGCGGATGTGACGGAGCGGGGGGCTTGGGCGGACAAGATGTTGCTGGACGTCCCTTGTTCGGGTACGGGGGTGATTCGGCGCGATGTGGACACCAAGTGGAAGCTGCAGCCAGAACATCTGGAGCGAACACGCGAAGTGCAGGCCTCCATTTTGGACCGCTATCCCGAGGCCTTGAAAGCGGGCGGGCGCCTGGTGTACGCGACCTGTAGCATTCTACCGGAGGAAAACGAGGCGCAAGTGGAAGCCTTTGTGAAGGCGCATCCGGAATTTACCTTAGAGGAAGAAGTGCGCATTAGCCCGGAGCACGTTCATTCGGACGGATACTTTGTGGCAGTGCTCACGAAAAACGCTTAAAACGCTTAAAACGCTTCTAGATGGCGCTTATTACCGAATCTGAATCCCTGCACCACAACCTCGAGGAGCTGTCGACGGCTGAATTGCTGCGCGGCATCAACCAGGAGGACCAGAAGGTCGCCGTGGCGGTTGAGCAGGCCCTTCCAGCGTTGGAAGCGC
>CAXRFY010000101.1:0-8345 GCA_964229925.1 Schleiferiaceae bacterium | reverse complement strand
ACCATTTCGCGGGCCTTGCGGGCAGCGATTCGGGCTTTTGCAGCGAGTACCACCTTTTGAACGATGGTGCGCGCCTCAGCGGGATGTTCCTCCAAGTAGTTGGTCAACATCTCACCAACGATGCGATCCACCGCACCGGATACTTCGGAGTTGCCCAACTTGGTTTTTGTCTGGCCTTCAAACTGAGGCTCCATCACCTTGACAGAAATGACCGCTGACAGGCCTTCGCGGAAGTCATCACCGGCAACCTCCACTTTCTCCTTAGTGAGAATGCCACTTTCGTCGGCGTACTTCTTGAGCGTTCGGGTCAATGCGCGACGGAAACCCGCCAAATGCGTACCGCCTTCGTGCGTATTGATATTGTTGACGTAGGAGTGAATGTTTTCCGAGTAGCTCGTATTGTAAATCATGGCCACTTCCACGGGGATGCCGTCAATCTCCCCTTCCATGTACATGGGCTCGGGGATCAAGGCCTCGCGGTTTTGATCCACATAGGCCACAAATTCACGAAGACCCCCTTCTGAATGGAAGACCTCCGTACGCGCCACGCCGTTCTCGTCGAGATCGCGTGAATCCGTCAATTGAATGCGAATGCCACGGTTCAGGTAGGACAGTTCGCGCAATCGTGCAGCGAGGATATCGTACTGGTAGACCGATTCATAGAAAATGCTGGTGTCTGGCTGGAAGGTGACGATAGTACCGCGGTAGTCCGAGTTCCCAATCTCCTTCACGGGGTACAAGGGCTTACCAATGGAGTACTCCTGCTGGTATTCCTTGCCATCGCGGTGAACGTGCACGTCCAAATGGGTGGACAAAGCGTTCACACAGGATACACCCACCCCGTGCAGACCACCCGAAACCTTGTAGGAATCCTTGTCAAACTTACCCCCTGCGTGCAGGACGGTCATGACCACTTCGAGGGCCGAACGGTTCTCCTTGGTGTGCATGGCCACGGGAATGCCACGACCGTCGTCCTTAACGGTGATCGAATTCCCTTCGTTGATCGTTACTTCTACGGATGTGGCATGGCCGGCAAGCGCTTCGTCAATGGAGTTGTCAACAACTTCATAGACCAAGTGGTGCAGACCTTTTTGACCCACATCGCCGATGTACATCGCGGGACGTTTACGAACGGCTTCGAGTCCTTCGAGGACCTGGATACTATCCGCGCTGTATTGCTTGGCTTCACTCATGTTTTAACGGGTAAATAGTCTATCCAACAAAGATAACTTCGGCATTTTTCTTAGGGGTGTACCCAAAAGAAAAACCTGCCCGTTTATCAACATTTTTTTCAACAAGAGCGCATTTCTCGCTCCCGGTGAATGTCCCGGTCGTTTGCGTTTAAAACTTGTACACCAAGCCCAAATTTGCGCGAATTCCCTGCACAGGGTAGCCGGTCCACCATGTGGTGCGGCTGTGGAAGAGGTTGTCTATGCGGAACGTGGCGTTCAACTGCTTGTTGTACGTATACACCGCACTCAAGCGACCATCGAGGAAAGCGGGCAAGGTCTCATCCCCATTTTCCCCTTGCGCCAAGCGGCTTCCGCGGTAAATGATGGTAGACTCAAATCGAATCTTATCCTTTAGGTTGAAGAAGGCCTGGCCGCCAATTTCGGAGGCCGGCACGTGGTAGAGGGTTCCACCGTCGTTTCGGGTAGCCGTGCGCAAAGTCGCAAAAGCGCGTACCTCCCAGCCCAAGCCATTCTGGAAACTAAGTTCACCCGAGGGCTCCAACATGGTTACGCCCACATACTGAACATTAAATCGACCACTGTCTCCAGCGGACGTCCACTCCGAATAGTTACGCGTGAACATGGCATAGTTGGCATAGGAGCGCTGGCGAATGCCAAAGCGGTAGCCTATCGTGGAGGTCAACCGACCGGATGCGCCCGCATACAAGCTCGCCTGACGGATGGCTTCGTACTGCGCCGCTTCACTGAGGAAGGGCATGGCCTCTACGCGAGCGCGCATGCCGCCATTGTCCGCCGAGCCTTCGAGACCCGCGTACAAATTCAACACGTGCTTAACCAGCGGAAACTCCAAATGCACCACCGGGGGCAAGTAGGGCTTGTCCCAGGCGCTTCCTTGACCCGTAAAAATGGCATTTAAGCCGACGCGGAAGTAGATGGACCCCACACTGTCCGATACAGCTGGAGAAAACTGCGCCGACCAATAGTCCACAGGACCCACAGGCAGCCCGAGGCTGTCCGTATTCGCAGTTTGCATTAGATGGTTCCACGAACCCCGTATGGGCAACTCCAAGAAGACATCTTGGACGGGCAAACGCCAGTCGATGCCTCCCGCGAGACCACTTTCCAATTGACGACCTCCTTGGTCGATCCAGTGGTGGCCGTTGAGTTCGGCCCCGTGGAAGACCTGCTTCCGACGGATTCGGCTTTGGATGTAGGACAGACCTACTTGATAGTCCTGCGTCCAGCGCCCGGGGGCTGAAGCGGCTGTATCTGCCGCATTGCTCGCTGTCAAAGGCATACCGTAAAACGCGTAGCGGTTCCAGTCGGCCGATGCTTCGGTGCTCAAACGACCGCGGCCAATAATGCGCGCATACTGCCCGGAAAGGCTGTTTTCCATCCAGGTGGTACGGTTGTAGACATTCAGAGGATTACCCGTGGCATCCTTCGCTTTAAAGCCTCCCTGCGTGGAAAAATGATGGCCTTGCACGCCCCAACGCTGTAGGTCCGAACGTGCATTCCCCAGGGCAAATCCCACATCTGCGGTCGCGTAGTTGCCGAGCGCCATGTGCACCGTATTGGCGGGCAAGCGCTCCAGCTTGGTGCGGCTGATTTTCAATGGCGGGATCGCTTCCATACGCGGTTCAGGCACCCAGGTGCGGTTTCGCACGCTGATGGCCACCGGCAGTTTCTCCACGGTGGTGTCCATCACGTTGGGCTGTCCCGTGATTTTGATGCCTTCGGCTACTTGGGCCTTGTACTTTTCCGTGACCGAAATTTCAATGCCGTTCATCACCGGCTGCGCCCACACGCTTGCCGCCGTCAAAGTCAGAAGAGAGAAGAGAATGCGTTTCATGGGAGCGATGGCGTTTCAATAATGGTGTCCACCTCAGGGCCGCTGGCGTCTTCGGCGGGGGTATTCAAAAGGGCTTGGAAAGCTTTCGCTTGCTCCACCGTTTCAGCGATGAAGTTTTCGGCGATGATGAAGTCCAAGGTGTAGTTCGCTTGGAATTTGTCGTCCAAAGCGTCGTAGTTGTGCGCCAAAATCAGAAGGGCTTTAAAGCGCCATTCTCCTTGACCGGGCAAATTGTCAATCAGCCAGAAGATTTCTTCGTTGGAGGCCGAATGCGATCCATCCAAGTACAAAACCAAAGCCTGGTAGTAGGACGCTTCCGCTTGCAGGACAGCCGGACCGTTCTTTTTCAATCCCGCATAGGCATGGAGCGACTTTGTGACCCAGTCTTTTTGACTCTCCTCCAATCCAGCATCGCCCCACGAAGCAAGGAAGTCCGCTTTCCGCATGCGGCTGCCCATGGCTAGGGTCATCGCGTTGCGAGCCACGTTGGCTTTGGCTTCGGTACGAACTTCTGGGCTGTTTCGCTCGTCGGCCGCCACTACCTCGGAATAGCCGTAAGCGACTTCCAGGTGGTTCAAGGCTTGGTGGCCGCGCATCATGGCGACATTGGCCTCGCGAAGCAGGCTGGGGTCGTCGCTCAAAGCGAGGACCGACTCCGCGGCAATGAGCATTTCGTCAGCGTTCTTTCGGGCTGAACTAATGCGCAAAATCCACGTCCAAGCATTGATGTGGTGCTCGCCCACAGGCGCTTGCGTGACCTTGCGGAAGTAGCCCAAGGCCTCGTCCGCTTTGTTCAAACGACGTGCAGATTCGCCCGCGTAGTGGTTGGCCTTCACCGTGAAGAATCCGTCGGGGAAGCGCTTCATGTAGCGGTCAAAGCCCGCCATCGCTTCGTCAAACTTGCTGGAGGCATACTTGTCGTAGGCCGACATGTAGGCGACGCTGTCCAATTCGCTGGCGCGGATTTGGGCAAAATCGATGCCCTGCACCCAGGTCAAGTAGTCGTCAATGCGGTTGGCCTCGTCGTAGACACTGCGGGCGGTCGTGATGGCCTCGCGTGCCTCGGGCGTTCCAGGGTATTTCTTCACGATGTCCTGGAAAGAGGCGATGGCCGCATCCAAACGCTGGTCGTTGCGCTGAGCAATGGCGATGTTCAATGCGGCTCGGCGCGCTTTTTCCGAGTTAGGCACGCGGCGCATGTAAGCCTTGAAGGAGGCTTCAGCGTCGCTGTTTTCGCCACGGCGGAGCTGCGTTTGCGCCAATTCGTACTGGGCTTCGTCCGAATACTTGCCGCCGTACGCGTCGTTTTCCGTGTTGGCCGCCGCAAGGGAGCGCAAGGTGGCCATCTTTTGGGGGTCTTTGCCCAACAAGCCCATACACAGCGCTTTTTGGTATTCGGCGTAGCCGGCATAGCGGCCGTTGGCGTCTAATCGGACCGATTTTTCATAGTACTCCTGTGCCAAGGCGTGCTTCCCGAGCAAGAAGTAGAGATCGGCTAGACGCAAGGTGGCGTCTTCAATCTTGCGGTCCTTGCCCTTGGCATCCTGGAGGTAGACCCGGAAGGCTGCCGAAGCATCTTCCAAGCGGTCCAACTTGTACAAGCAATAGGCCTTGTTGTAGAGGGCGGTGGGGCGTTCGGTCAAGGTGTAGCTACCGGGGGTCTTTAGGAAGGACTCAAATTGAGCAAGTGCTTCCTGGGCATCGCCCTTTCGGTAGGCCAATTCGCCCAACCAGAAATGGCTCAAGGCCACAAAGGTCAAATTCTGCGGATAGCCCAAGGACTTGTTGAAGTATTCTTGTGCGCCACTCCAGTCGCTCACTTGGAAAAATTCTACGGCCCGGAAATAGGCTACACGCTGGTAGGCTTCGCGCATGGCCATCGTGCCCATGCCCGTTTGGACGATCGCCTCCATGGCGCGTCCGTAGTCTTTGGACGTGATGTAGAGGTTGGCCAGGTATTCATTGGCTTCGCGGCGGTGCTCTGTTTGCGGGAAGTCGCTCAGGAAACGCTTAAACATGTCAATGGCATCGCCAAAGGGGCTCGAACTCTTGTAGGTCAGTTTAGCCGCTTGGAAGGCGGATTCTTCGAGAATGACCGGATCTTTGGCCAGTTCACTCACCGCTTTGAAGGCATTGAGTGCTTCCTCCAATTGGCCCTCTTTCACATAGCAGTCGGCCAAGAGGTACAGCCCAAATTCAGACACCTGACCCGCGTTGTTGGAAATCTTGTTCAAGGCCTGAATCGCCTCTTTGTAATGCCCCGTCTGCGCATTGACCACCCCGAGCTGGTAGTAGTCGTCGGCGGTCATTTTTCCGCCCAAATCGCGGTGCATCGCCAAGTAGGGCAAGGCTTCGGGATAGCGCTTTTTCTTGTAGAGGCTTTGGCCAATCAGTTTGGCAATTTCTGGGGTGCGCTTGGCGGTGGCGTTCTTGAGCAAGGTTTCACCCAACTTCAACAGCTTGTCGTCCAAACCTTGACGCGCATAGATTTGGGCCAAGTAGTACGGAACGACCATGCCGAACTCTTCATGGTTCTGCAAGGGCTCCAAATTTTCCATCGCCGTCACATCGTTGGTGTCCAAGTACGCGATGTGGCCGTAGTAGTACTGGGCCGAAGCCGCAATGGGGTACTTGGTGGCTTTGGCCGCGGCCAGTTGCGGACGGGCCAAATCGTACTCCTCCAGCAGGAAATGCGAATAGCCGAGCTTGAATTGCACTTCGGCACGTTCCGCCTTGGGCAGATAGAGACCGTCCAAACGGCGCAGCCAGTCGCGCGCATCGTTGTAGCGCCGGCGGTTAAAGGAATATTCGGCCATCTCCAAAACCGCTTCCTTGCGGCGGGCCGTACTGGGGTAGGCATCTAGGAAAGCCAGCACCTGGTCGCCCGCGTCGCGGTTGAGCAATCGTACCGCGCAGATAGCTTTAAAGAAAGCGGCCTGCTCGGCTAAATCGGTTTGTACATCCACGGATTGGAGGACCTCCCCGAAGCCTTCCGCGGCAGGAGCATAGAGCGCTCGGTCAAACAAACCTCGGCTATCCGCGTAGATGGATTGGGGGGTGGCGTGGGAGAAGGGAGCCTGGCCATGAGCCGCTGCGGCCCCGACCAAGAACGCTAGTAGAAGTAATCTTCGCATCATTGTCAGTAGCATAAAGGTAGTCCGGACCACGAAAATCCTGTTAATTTGTGGCATAAACCATGCCTATGTCCTCTTCAAACCCCATCCTATCCCTCAAAAATGCGGACATTTATCAAGGTGACCATCTGATTTTGAACCAGATAAACCTTGAAATGCAGCAAGGCGACTTCGTGTATTTGATCGGCGCGACCGGTTCCGGAAAGTCCTCTTTGCTGAAAACTTTGTACGCCGACCTGCCCTTGACGGTGGGCGAAGGACAGTTAGTGGGCTACGATTTGCGCGCGTTAAAGGATTCGGACATTCCTTTTTTGCGCCGAAACTTGGGAATCGTCTTCCAAGATTTTCAATTGCTGATGGACCGAAGCGTCTTTGACAACCTCGACTTTGTCCTTCAAGCAACCGGCCAGCACAACAAATCGGAAAATGCGGACCGCATCCAACAGGTGCTCAAGCGCGTGGGCATGGCCACCAAAGAGCACAAAATGCCTTTCCGTCTGTCCGGCGGGGAACAACAGCGCGTCGCCATTGCGCGGGCGCTCTTGAACAACCCCCCACTCATCCTCGCAGATGAGCCCACCGGGAACTTGGATCCGCACACCTCCGAGGAAATTATGCACTTGATGGAAGAAATTTCGGCATCCGGTCGCACCATCCTCATGGCTACGCACGACTATGCCTTGCTGCTCAAATTCCCGCACCAAACGTGGAAATGCGCCAATGGCAGCATCAGCAGCACGGTGCAGCGCACGCTTTAATCTATAAGTTTCGCTAGGGAGCTCGGTTCCGTCCAAGGACGGCGGGCCGCTTTGACTGCCTCCGCGCGCTGGGCATCCCATGGGCTTTTTGCCGCGGCTTCCACAGCCTCTGCCAGACTTCCCGGGCTGTCGTACGTGAAAATGCCCATTTCCGGCGTCCAATCAAGTCCGTGTAACGCGGCTTCATGTGCCACAATCCAACGCGCCTGGTACAGCGCTTGAATGAGTTTAAGCTTGAGGCCCAAGCTGTGTTCCGCGTGGACCAGGACCATCGACGCATCCTGGAAAGCCCGAGCCATTCGAGCATCGTCGGGCCGGTCGAGGATCTGTACGCCGGTGTTTCTTGCTAGCTGGCGCAGCTCCTCCGAAAAATCATGCCCTGCCCAGGTGACGGCTACCGGGAGATTGGCGGTCCAGCGGGCAGCACGCTCGTTCTCCACGACCGAAAATTTCCCGGGAACCAGGAGGCTTATTTGGGCAGCGGGCTGTTCAGGTGGGGTCCCATGGAATCGCTTCTGCGGGGGAACGACGGTGGCGGCAGTTCCTCCCATCGCCTTCCAGGCCAGGGCGTCCCCGGCTGTCAAGGTCCACACTGGACCTGCCCAGCGCTTCGCCAGGGCGCGCTCCCAACGCAGCAGCTTCGCCGCCTCCCAGCGCAAATACGCCCGCTTGAGCCCGGTCGAATAGCTCGCCAAACTCTGGTAGTACTGGGCCTCCGGGTTGTGCCATCGAAGAATAGCTTCCGCCGGAAAGTTGAGTCCGGTGAGGTGTGTTCCCTGCACGAGGTGCTTCCCTTTTGCGGTGACCAAGGCCGCTCGAAGCAGGCGCGTGCTACGACTCCCCACGATGTAAGGCCGGTTCCACGAAAGGATGGCCCACGGGCTGCGGCGGTAGGTCTTGAACTGCACACCCGGGTGTTCGCTCAATCTAAGCGCCTGGGCATGTGCTAGGTCCGCCTTGGTAGTGGCATGTACCACCACCTGGTAGCCGGAGTGTACCAGGTTTTCCACTTGCCCTGCCACTTCCAGGGTGCCGCCGTAGGGGGGCGGTTCCAAGCGGTCCATGGACCAGATATGCACGGTATTTTCTCCCTTCAACCGGCGAATCAGCTGCTTCCACGTCTCTTTTTCGTGGTCCCAGTGGTAGCGGTGGGCCGCCTGCTGGGAGGCTTGAACGGCGCGGCGGTAGGCTTCGGGTTGGAGGAGCGCGTTCGCGGCGCTCAAGATGGCTTCGGGCGTCGTTTCTGGAATGACGCGTCCTGCAGCGCCGAGGTGCGCGGCGACTTCGACCAGATCGCTGGCGATGACAGGGATGCCCGCTTGGAAGTAGTCAAAGAGTTTATTGGGCAGGCTCCAGCGGTAGTTCTGGCTTTTGGGTTTGTCCAGGGAGAACCCAAGGTGGGCGGCTT
>CAXRFY010000100.1:0-3854 GCA_964229925.1 Schleiferiaceae bacterium | reverse complement strand
CCCAGGCGCTTTCGGCCTACACCAATTCGGACGGCTACTTCCAAATTAATGGCATCCCCGCAGGCACCTACGAGGTGACGGTTAAAATGGCGGGCTTCAAGGATATCACGCGCAGCATCAGTGTTAAGGCGGGCCGAATTGGCTTTGAGCGCTTCCTGCTCGAAGAATCTACCGTCGTGCTCGAAGACGTAGTCATCGACGTCAAGCGCCAAGAACAGCAGACCAAAGTCGCCACAGCTGTGGTGCAGCTCAGTCCCAAATCCATTACCACGTTTTCCATTGGCGGGGAACCTGATTTGATGCGGGCCCTTCAGGTGTTGCCCGGTGTCATTACCACAGGCGACCAGGGCGGTCAGCTCTACATCCGAGGCGGTGCCCCCATTCAAAACCTCGTCAAGCTCGACGGGATGATCCTCTACAATCCCTTCCACAGCATTGGATTTTTCTCGGTGTTTGACACGGATATTCTTCAGAAAGCTGACGTCTACACGGCGGGTTTTGGCGCTAAATACGGCGGCCGCAATTCGTCCGTCATGGACATCCGCACGCGCTCCGGCAACCGCCAACGCATCGCGGGCAAAGTGAGTGCCTCTACGTACATGACCAAGGCCTTGCTCGAACTGCCCATTGGACAGCGCGGAAAAGACGGCTTGGCCCCCAGCTCCTTGTTGGTGTCCGCCAAGACGTCCTACCTGGATGCCATTGCGCCCATCGTCTATCCCTACGTGGCGACCGAATACGGCGGCTTGCCCTTCCAGTTCACCGACGTCTACGGCAAGTACACCGTGGAATCTGCGGGAGGCAACAAGGCCAACCTCTTTGGATTCAACTTCTCCGACGCGGTTCGTTTCGCGGGCGACAAGGCCATTCAGTGGAATGCGACCGGCTACGGCGGTGATTTCTTGGTGGTGCCTGCCTCCTCCGGTACGATTATCGAAGGACATTTGGCCCAAAGCCAGTACTTCATCCATTCAACGGAGTTGGAGAACCGTCCGCGCGAAAGCCAAATCGACGGTTTCAACGGCGGTTTGGACTTCACGTACCTGCTGCGCAAGTACGATGAGTTTAAATACGGTTTGGAATTCGTGGGCTACCACACCAAGTACCAGTACACCAATTCGGTGGGCCGAACGCTCGACCAAGAGCAAAACACCACGGAACTCGGCGGCTACCTGGATTACAAGCGCCAAGAAGGCCGCTGGCTCATTCAGCCCGGATTGCGCTTGCACAACTACGGTTCGCTGGCGGTGGTGCGCGTGGAGCCGCGCTTGGGCTTGAAGTACAATGCGACGGAATACCTACGCGTTAAATTCTCTGCGGGTCGCTCCTCGCACAACCTTGTGGCCGCTAACAGTGACCGCGATGTGGTCAACCTCTTTTACGGCTTCCTGAGCGGAGCAGACGACCTCCCCAGTGAGTTCAATGGCAAGCCTTTGAGCACCAAGCTGCAGACGGCGGATCACCTGGTCTTTGGGGGCGAATGGAACGTGGTGGGTCGCTGGACTTTGGAATTGGAGGGCTATGTCAAGCGCTTCAATCAAATTACCAACGTCAACCGCTACAAGATTTACGACGACATTCCCGTCTATGAATCCCAGCCCGAACGCCTCCGCAAAGACTTCATGGTGGAAACCGGTTTTGCGCGCGGTATCGACGCCTTGCTGACCTACGAAGACAAGCATTGGTACTTCTGGGGGGTCTACTCCTTGGGTAAAGTGACGCGTTTTGATGGGGTGACGACCTACGCGCCCCAATTTGACCGTCGCCACAACGTCAACCTTTTGGTGGCGTACAAGGGCGAGAAGGATTGGGAGATCAACCTGCGATGGAACTTCGGATCGGGCTTCCCCTTCACACCGATCAAGGGCTACTACGAGCTTCAACCCTTCACCGATCCTCAAGGACAGCCCTTTATCGACTACCCCTACACCACGGCGAATGGACAGATGGGCATCCTCTACGGCGATTTGAACAGCCAGCGCTTGCCGGATTACCACCGATTGGACTTTACCGCCAAGAAGGCCTGGGAAATCTCCAAAACGCAGAAATTGGAAATGGCGTTGGCGGCCACCAACCTCTACAACCGCGCCAATATTTTCTACTACGACACGCCCCGTGCTAAACGTGTAAATCAATTGCCGTTTATGCCGACTTTGATGTTGAGCTACGCGTTTTAAAACCCTAACTTTGCCGGAACCCACACGTTCATGGCATCCAATACCAAATACATCTTCGTTACCGGCGGGGTCACCTCTTCCTTGGGGAAGGGCATCGTGGCATCTTCGCTCGCCAATCTCTTGCAAGCACGGGGTTTTTCCGTGACCATTCAGAAGTTCGATCCCTACATCAATATTGATCCGGGAACGCTGAATCCGTACGAGCACGGCGAGTGCTACGTCACGGACGATGGCGCGGAAACGGATTTGGATTTGGGCCACTACGAACGCTTCCTCAACCGTCCTACTTCGCAAGCCAACAACGTCACCACTGGCCGGATCTACCAGCACGTGATTGACAAAGAGCGTCGCGGGGATTACCTCGGAAAGACGGTGCAGGTCATCCCACACATTACCGATGAAATCAAGCGCCGTATGCAGCTCTTGGGCGAAAGTGGCGACTACGAAATTGTTATCACGGAAATCGGAGGCACGGTGGGCGACATTGAGGCGCTTCCCTACATCGAATCCGTTCGCCAGCTCCGTTGGGAGCTTGGCAAGAACTGCGTGAGCATACACTTGACCTTGGTGCCCTTTTTGAGCGCTACAGGGGAGTTGAAGACCAAGCCCACGCAGCACTCTGTTAAAGTGCTTCAGGAAAGTGGCGTTCAGCCGGACATCTTGGTCTGCCGTTCAGAGCATGCCTTGGGCGATGACATAAAGCGCAAATTGGCGCTGTTCTGCAATGTGACTCCCGATGCCGTCATCGAATCCCTAGATGCCAAAACCATCTACGAAGTGCCCCAACTCTTGTTGGCGCAGAACATGGATGGTGTGGTGCTGGAGAAATTGGGCTTGCCCACCACGGGTAGCCCCGACATGGCGCGCTGGAGCGACTTTTTGGACCGTCTTCAGAGCCCCGGTTCTACGGTGGAAATTGGCCTGATTGGCAAATACGTGGAGCTGAAGGACTCCTACAAATCCATCTCTGAAGCCCTCATCCATGCCGGCGCCGAAAACCGCAGCAAAGTGGAAGTGCGCTGGATTCACTCCGAAGACTTAACCCCCGCCAAAGCAAAAGCGGCCTTGGAGGGCCTGCACGGAGTGCTTGTTGCCCCAGGGTTTGGCGCACGCGGCTTTGAAGGAAAAATTGAAGCGGTGCGCATCGCCCGCGAGGAGGGCATTCCCTTCTTGGGTATTTGCTTTGGCATGCAGGCATCAGTCATTGAATATGCGCGCAACGTGCTGAAGCTTTCGGACGCCAATTCTAGCGAAGTCAATCCCAAAACCCCGCATGCAGTCATTGACCTCATGGAGGAGCAGAAGAAAGTAACGGATATGGGCGGCACCATGCGTTTGGGCGCTTGCGATTGTGCGTTGAAAGAGGGCACGATTAGCCGCAACCTATACGGCCGCTCCACCATTTCAGAGCGTCACCGCCACCGTTTTGAATTTAATAATGCCTACCAGGCGGATTTGGAAGCTGCCGGTATGGTGGCCGCTGGAACCAACCCCGAAACGGGCTTAGTTGAAATTGTGGAAATCCCCAGCCATCCATGGTTTGTGGGCGTCCAATTCCACCCCGAATACAAATCCACGGTGGCCAACCCCCACCCCTTGTTCGTTGCCTTCGTAGCTGCGGCCATGACCCACAAGAATTCCTGATATGTTGGAAGAAAAATCGATTGATCGCAATCA
>CAXRFY010000099.1:0-7005 GCA_964229925.1 Schleiferiaceae bacterium | reverse complement strand
AAGTTTCACGGCCCCAAAGGCATCGGCTTCGCCTACGTTAAGCAAGGAACTCCCATGCAGCCCTTTGTGCAAGGGGGCGCCCAAGAGCGCGGCCACCGCGCCGGCACCGAAAACGTCATTGGCATCGCCGGCCTCGGCGCCGCCTTCACCCTGTGCTGGGACGACATGGAGGCCGACATCGCTTCCACCAAAGCCGTCAAAGCACACGCCATTCAACGCCTCACCGAAGAATTCCCCGGCGTCCAGTTCAATGGCAAGTCAGGGGACCTCGACAAAAGCCTATACACGGTTCTCAACTTTTACCACCCCGACCTGCACGAAGGCGGCATGCTGAACTTCCAGTTGGACATTCAGGGGGTGCACTGTTCGGGCGGTTCCGCGTGCAGCAGTGGCGCCGTGGGCGGTTCCCATGTTTTGAACGGCATCGGCTCTCCCGGAGGAACGCGGATTTCCTTTTCGCGCTACTCCACGACGGAAGAAGTGGATCGGTTTATTGAGATTCTTAAGGCTATTGCATCCCAGAGTTGAAAGGGAAATCAAAATCCCTGGCTCTCTAGCCCTCTAGCTAGTAGATGACCTGCACATACCCATACACATCCCCATCTTCCGTTTCAAAGCGGTAGACGTAGGTGTCTTGCTGTACAGGCTTGCCGTCGTGCTTGCCGTCCCAAAATTCCTTGAAGGGCTCGTCGGTCTCAAACATGACGTTGCCAAAGGAATTGAGGATGACAAAGTGGTCCCCCGGGAAGCAGTCGTTGCCGGCGATGGTGAGGACTTCGTTTCGGCCGTCGCCGTTGGGGGTGAAGGCGTTCGGGATCCAGAGCCGTTGGTCCATGCGGGTAACCGCTGAGGTAAAATCGTAGCCGTAGACGGCATTGCAAATGGTATCCACCAAATCGAGGTGCACGGTGTAGGTGCCGGTTGCCGGTAGGCGGTAAGTAGCCACGCGGCCGGTGTCTTTGACGCCATTGTGGAACGTCCACTGGTAGATGTAGCCCACCGTATCCGTATCGTAGGTGACATTTACGCGAACACGTCCGTCCTTGCAGGAATCGGGGGCAACGCTGACATCAGGTCCGGGCCAATCGGGGTCAAATTGGACGACTTGGTAGGTGGTGTCCGAGGTGCCGCAGGTCGTATCGTAGGCGACGAGGCGAATGGTATGTGGCCCAGGAGATGAAAAATTGTAGGATAGGGTATCGCCAAAGGCGAGACCGCTGTTGCCAAAGCGCCATTCGTGGATTTCGCTGTCGATGCTTTCATTGAAGACCTTGACCTCAAAGAGGCGGTCGCAGGAGAAGTACTCGGTGCTGAACTTAGCCTCCGGGAAAATGCCTTGGTCGTGGGTGATTTGGATGGTCGTGCTGTCCATTATGTCGCAGACCGTATCGATGGCGATGAGCTTGATGTCCCAAACGCCCTTCGTGAAAATGACCGTCGGTTCCTTGGCGGTGGACGTTTGGCCGTTGCCGAAGTTCCAAAAGAACTGGTTGGCGTTTTTGGAATTGTTGGTGAATGTAACCCGAAGGTTGTCGCAAAGCGTGTCCACGTCTGCGTCGTAGTCGATGGAGGCGTCGGCGGTAACCGAGGTTTCGAAGTCGATTTTGATGACGCCGAGGTTGCAGTTGTTGCTCATTCGGGTCGGTGAAATAACCCCAGAGGTAGTGGGGAAAGAGCCGTTGCTGCAAGCTGCGCAAACCGCTTGGTAAATCGTGCCATCGGGCGCAAATCGGGAGGTGCCCCCATCGACGTGTTCGGCCGCGGTGCCCCCAAAGAAGGTGGCGTAGAGCACGGAATTGGCATTTTGCTTGAGGACCAGGAAGTAAAAATCACTGCCATCCGTGGTCTGCTGAACCGCATCGGTAGTGACCGGCAAATTGTTGGTGTTGCCGCCCAAATTGCCCCCATTCACCGCACCGCCCCAGCCGGAGAGGAGGATGTTGAGGCATTCGTCCACGTTGAAGGCCGTGGGGACCAGATTGACAAAGTTGTTGGCCGAGCCAAACTTGCTAGAGAAAATCAACTGGCTGAGGTCGGCATTGAGCTTGACCACGAACTGGCCACCCGCAGTCGTGGACCAGGTGCCGGGCGTGGTAGGCCAGAGGCCCAAAGTTTGGCCATAGGCATAGACTGCACCGTACTTGTCGATGTCGATGAAGAAGCTCATGTCCATGTTGCCCGTGCCCAAATAGGTCACGCGCTGCACGGCGCCGTTGGGGTTCAACCGGGCAATAAAGCCGTCTGTGCCGCCGTAGTAGGTGGGAAACTTCGCTCCCGACGTGCTGGGCATGTCGTTGGAGGTGGTTCCACCGGTGAGGTAGACATCCCCGTTGCCCGCGACTTTGACGCCCAAGCCGGCTTCTTTGCCCGAGCCGCCTACGGCCGTAGCCCAGCGCTGGGTTTGCAGGTTGGAAGTGAAGGAAGCCACGATGGCTTGCGAGGGGTCGGTACCCACGGCCGCAGTGGTGGCGATGTAGATGTTGTCGTTGTCGTCGACAATGACTTCGCCGCGTGCGTGGTCGCCGTAGTTCTTTGCAAGGCCGATGTTGAGGCCTTCGTTGGAACTGCTCGTTCCGTAAAAGGTGTTGGCGGTGATGGCGGTTCCTGTGGGATTGAGTTTGAGAAGGAAGATGTCTACCCCATCGTCGTAAACAAAAGAGGTTGAAGATCCTTGCGAAGGGCCATAGGCCGGTCCTCCTTGGAATTGCGTCAGCAGTCCGCTGTTGGGCATAGGGAAGTCGTCCGACCCCGTGGTGCCCAGCATCACCAATTCGCCCGCGTTGTTAACCATCATGGAGTGGGGTTGGTCGGGAGAATCGCCGCCGATGTACGTGGAGTACAAACGGGCCGAACCATTGGCGCTAAACTTGGTCAAGCCAATGTCCATGCGCGAATAGCCTGCAGACGTGACGTCGTTGTAGGTGGGATCTATGGCCCCTGCAGTGGTGGGGTAGCCCGCGTCAAAGACAATGCCCCCGCCGTAGAGATTGCCCTGGGCGTCGTAGGTCGCGGTATAGCCCCAGTTGTCCGCCAGCGAGCCGCTAAACGATGAGAAGACAAGGGTAGGATCAATGACCAGTGTTTTGCCCTTGGCGTAGTAGCCGACTTTGAAGCCGATACGGCCGTGTTCCAGGGTGTATTCGCAGCGCACGGGTTTGCCTGTTTCCAAGATGTAGGCGTAGGGCGCTGTTTCGGTAATGGTGCCCAAGGGGGTTTCTAGGACGACTTGTCCTTCAGCGTCGAGCCGCGGTTGAACGCCTTCGTAGGCGATTTGGATAGCGGCAGGGTCTCCACCGGGCCGAACATACCACGCGTTGTACAGTTCGCCGTCTTTTTCAACCCAGTAGAGATCGATCGAAGGGTAGAGGGAAGGGCGTTTAAATCCCTCGTATTCAGGAACATTGGTGACCCATTTAGAGGGATCATTTCCTAAAAGGTAGTGGCGGGGACTGGCCGTTGCGTCCATGCCCTCAAAGGGGGATTGGGCTCGTGCGCCCACGTAGGTGCAGACGAGGCCATAGGCATCGGGGCCGTCCGGGTGGAGGTTGGGCGGGTGATGCGCCTCGTCGCTGTGGCCGTGTTCGGGCATTACGCGTTCGTTCAGGAGCATCATCCGGTAGCCGGTAGACTCCCAATACACGGCGCCGTAGCTGAGGGGGGTTTTGGCGAGAAAAGGTTCGGGCCATTGACCCAAATTGGGAATAAATAACGGTTGCGCCTGACTCCAAAAAGCCATGCACAGCGCAACCAATAACCCAAGTCGTTTCACTTCTTAAATCTACGGGGAATTTTTAGGCTCCTAGGCGACGCGCCGCAATAAAGCCGCGCTCGTTTCCCCAAACAGTAGCAAGCAAATAATGTTCCGCGTTTTCTTTCAGCTTCAACCGTTTGCGAATGTGTTCAGCTTTTTCGGGATAGCCGCGCACGACGACCGAGGCACCGAAAGGCCAATCGCCTTTGAAGGGAGGATGAAGGGCGTCCACCTGGAACACGCGGCCGGGGAAGTCCAGGTGCAGGCTGTCGCTCGTCAACAAGCGGGATTCCGGGTGGAGCTGTTGCAAGCCGAAGTCTGCTGCCACGCTGGGGATGGCGCGTCCCGCCACCAGTGCCGCGTCCGCATCGTAGAGGTAGGTTTTTGGAGCGGACAGGGAAGGTTTAGCGGCCTTAGGATCGATGCCGACGCGGTAGTGCTCGGAGGCATCTGCATGCAGGTCCACGGCGATGCGTGTTGGGTGTTCAGAACGTTCAGCTTGTACGTGGAGGAGGACCTCCTTCATTTCACGGCCGACGCTCAGGAGGTACAGCGTGCGCGTGCCGGGAAACCAGGTGAGCGCTTCGTCGGGGTCGACCATGGGGGAGAGCTTGATCCACACTTCTGACGCCAAGCTGAGCCAGCGCGGAAGTTCGGTCAGTGCGTTGGGGAAGCAGTCTACGGGGTGGTACACACGCTTGCCCGATTCGTCGAGGCGAGAGGGATCCACGTAGATGCCGTCTGGGACTTCTGAAGGCGTGAAGCCCTCACTGGCGCAGGCATGGACTTCGCGTGCTGTGCCTAAAATGGACGCGTTGTGCACATGAAGCGCGGCGAGTTCGGGATCAGGTTCGGTCACCACGGTGCGAAAGCCCGCTTCCTCTAATCCCCAGGTGTCGATGCCGCTGCCGCCCGTGACGTCCCAAATGCGAGCCGATGAAGGAAGCTGTTTGGCCAACTCCCGACCTCGCCACGCTGCTGTCGCACATGAACTTGCCTGGCTGAGGCGTGCTTTGGACGGGAAGAGGTAGCCTGGGCGTTCAAGCAAGGGTGCAAATCGTTCGCTCATTTGGCTGCGCACCTCCAACTGATTTATCAACCATTCAAAGTCAGGGCTTTTGCTCTTTTTCAGCCGAAGGTCCAGCACGTTTTTCCCAGCATTTTCGGCACAAAACTGTTCAACAGTGGCGGCCGTTGGGAAAGGAGGGAGGCTGGGCATGCCTCAAAGATACCCGTGCGCTGTTAATCCTTTACGCATTCGTGGCGTCAGATTAGCGGTAAATCCATGTATTTTCCATGCTTCAATTCGCATCACCTATGCTTCGCAGACTTACGCTCCTTTCGGCCTTGATGGCACTGGCTTTCAGCGCATCTAGCCAAATCGTTAGCACCTCGGATACGGCTTTTGGGCCTTCCATTCCGACGACCCGAATTCCCGGTCCTAATCCGACCACTGCCTCTGTCTCGCCCTGTTTTGACACTTTGGTGGTTCAAATCCCCGCCAACCGCTGGGTCTACAGCGTGGACGTCCAGTACGATATGCTGGCCGCAAACAACGGCTGGAAGAGTGAGCAGTTTTCATATCTCAGCTGCCTGAGCACAGGTAATTCCGAGGCTACGATTTCGCAAGGAACCGGCAACCAATCCGGCCTTCAAGCCTATAGCCGAACCGGCTTGAA
This sequence comes from Schleiferiaceae bacterium, assembly GCA_964229925.1. Classification (GTDB taxonomy): domain Bacteria; phylum Bacteroidota; class Bacteroidia; order Flavobacteriales; family Schleiferiaceae; genus TMED14. The sequence continues at coordinate 1,575 of CAXRFY010000099.1, read as the reverse complement.
CATCGCCAACGGAGCTACCACGACCGGCACTTTGGTCTTTCGTCTTGACGCTTTCCGCACCTGGGGTGGGCCTGCGGCTTGCGACAGCAACGTCAACAAAGTGGTAGGCGGCACCTGGATTGTCACGGTGAACCACGGCCCCATGCCAACGTGCTTCCCGCCCACGGGCCTGCAAAACAACTGGGTGATGTCCAATTCGGCCCAGTTCTCCTGGACAACGGGTGGTGCAAGCAATTGGCAGCTGAAATACGGTACCGTAGGATTCAATCCTACCACAGCGGGTACCTATGTCAACAGCTCCTCGACCACGAAAAAAATTACGGGCCTAACGGCTTCTACCAGCTACGACGTCTATGTTCGAGACTCCTGCGGAACGGGCAACAGTTCTATGTGGGTGGGGCCTGTTACGATTACGACCCTGTGTTCCCCCCTGGTAGCGCCCTATTTGGAAACGTTTAGCGGGACGGCTTGGACCTCTGGAACAGGCAACAACAATGCGAACAACGGCATCGATGCCTGCTGGACGCGCGATCCGGGGGCACCGACCGGCAATGGCGGTGGACAGCCATACGCTTGGGGTACGAAAGCGGGCCCAACTCCGACTAACAATACAGGTCCCAGTGCGGATCACACGGTCGGCACATCATCGGCATCCGCGAAGTATATCTACACGGAGGCAAGTGCGGGTGCCTACCAAGACGAAGCCGATATGATTTCCCCTTTGATGGACATCAGCGGCTTGGCCAATCCGTCAGTAACCTTCTGGAAGCATATGTTCGGGCAGTACACGGGTACGGTAGCTCTGGACGTTTGGACGCCTACCAACGGCTGGCAATACAATTTGTGGAGCCAATCGGGCGCGACCCAAACGTCTTCCGCCGCCGCGTGGGATTCCGTGAATGTGCCCTTGACCAATTTGGCCAATGATACGATCCGAATTCGCTTCCGCGCCGTTCGCTCTTTTAACACTACGGGCGACATGGCCATCGACGATATTCACTTCCAAAACGGCCCCACCTGTCCGCAGCCTACGGGCCTATCAACTACCAATACGAACTTCACTTCGGTGGATTTGAACATCAGCACGGGGGCTGGTACAAGCTGGCAACTCGCCTACGGCGGTACGGCTCAGACACCGGGTGCCATGTCAAAAACGGTGGTTTCTTCCACTACGCCCACGTTATCGGGCCTGACCGTAGGTACGGATTACGCCATCTACGTGCGCAACATTTGCGGGGCGGGCGATACCTCGGGCTGGTACGGACCGCTCATGGTAAGCACACTTTGTACGCCGGTCGCTGCCCCTTGGTCCGAAGACTTTGACGGCACGGGCTGGACCGCGGGAACAGGCACCTACAACGGGGGCGACGCCCTCGCTTCCTGCTGGTTCCGCGACCCTGAGGCGGGTACGGGCCCAGGCTCTGCCTACTACTGGGGCATTCGCGCCACTGCACCAACAACCCCTGGTACTGGCCCCAATACGGATGCTTCGGGAAGTGGCCGATTTGCCTACACGGAGTCTTCATCGGGTCTGCCCGCTCAAGTCACCACGCTACGCACACCGCCGATTAATAC
>CAXRFY010000098.1:0-16663 GCA_964229925.1 Schleiferiaceae bacterium | reverse complement strand
GCGGAGTCCAAGGCGTAGTTGCGGGAGGAGGGAAGGACAAACTGCGGATCCGTATTAAAGACACAGCCCGAAAACTGCAGGGGATCATTCACATCGTACGTCGCCGGCACCGGGTTTAGTTTCAACTTCAGCAAGCAGCCTTCCAAGAAGTAATTCGCCGCGGCCGAAGCGCCGATGCCAAAGCCCAGCTCCGACTCAGAACCCCCGGCGATGATGCAGTTTCCAAAATAGGCCTCGTTCAAGGCGCGGTAGCGGTAGGTGCCGGTGCCGTCGTCGTAGCGGTTGAAGAGGCCCACGGTGGGCGTGCTTCGGGCCGCTGGAAACTGGTTGTAAAAGGTGCAGTGGTCGGCGTGGACACGTCCCCCGAGCGCATAGAGGCCGTAGAGTCCGGCGTTGGCGATGACGAGGTTTTGCATTCGGACATGTCCAAACCCACTGTAAATCGTCGCGCGGCTAAAGTCCATAAAGAGCGAATTCTGCAGGAGCACATTGGCAGGCAGCCCTTCCGCCACCGAATCGCAGCGAATGCCCATCGTGCCGTTCTTCATGAGCGTATGCGTCATGCTCAACGAGGCCCCGCGCTGCACAAAAATGCCGCCCAGCACACCGCCCCATTGGCCGGCAATGTCATCGTAAAACGGCTCCAAACGATCGCCTTCTAAAACGATGGGATCTTCATAGCTCGCACCCTGCATAGTCACGCTGCCGCCGCTCGCAATCCACAGCCCCGAACCTTCATGGAAGTGAATGCGCGCGCCCGCCGTCACGTCCAAGGAGGCCCCACTGTCCACCACGGCGTAGCCATACACCACGTGCGGTTTGTCGTCCGTCCACGTCGCTTGCGCGGGCAATATGGAGTAGGGGATGCGAATGTCTGGATAGGGCTCCGGCTGGGGAATGACGAGCACGTTGGTCGGGTAGTGAAAATGCGCATCCCAGGCGAGCGAAACCAAATCAATCGACTGCACCTCGCCCTTGTTCACAACGACGAGGGAATCCGTGTGCAGCATCTCGGTGCTGCCCGCCGGGGCCGTGATCTCGACAAACACCCATAGGCTGTCGCCGGCGGGCAAAAAGACATTTTCGACGAGAGGTCCAGGCTGGCCGTCGATGTTGAAGCGGAAAGGACTGTCGGCGCCCTTGCCCAGGCTGATACGGTCGATGGAGATATTTTCTGCGCTGGGGTTGATGATTCGGACCGAACGCGTGCTGCTGCCCACCGTGCTAAACACCGTGTCCAAGTACACCGTATCCTGCGAAAAGCGCAAGGCGACGCCCTGGTCTGTGACGAATTCGTTCGGCTTGCACGAAGACGTGCCAAGTACGAGCCCCAAGAGGCTCGCAACGCCGAGAAGAAAAATGTGTTTTGTTTTCAATTCATTCAGTACCTTTGCCCCCCGCTAAAACGGAAGCCGGGCCAAATCTCGGTTTAAAAAATTACAAGCGATGAAAAACGAAATTCACCCCAGCAATTACCGCGTTTGTGCGTTCAAAGATATGAGCACGGGCGACGTAACCCTCATCCGCAGCTGCGCTCCTACGAAAGAAACGTTGGATGTAGACGGGAAGGAGTACCCCTTGGTGAAGATGGAAGTTTCTTCCTATTCTCACCCTTTCTACACGGGCAAGCAGAAATTGCTGGATACGGCAGGACGTGTGGACAAGTTCCGCAGCCGTTACGCCAAGTTCTCCAAGTAATTGGCCTAACTTCGGGTCATGGACTTGGTTTTCCACGACGGACCCGAATTTGCTACGCTTAAGCCGCTCACCTGGACGCGTCCAGTGGCGGATCTGCGCATTGGCATTCTAACGATCGCTGAAAAGTGGTCGCGCCGTTTGGCGTCGACCACTTTTTCTTTTTCTACCCAGCCGCATCTGCAGGCCAAGTTTCCGGAACAGCCGGGCGACCTGCACCTGCGCGGAGGCCTTCTGCCCAGTGCCGAACTGCTAGCCGCGCTACACGCCTTGCAGCCGGGCCAAAAACTCGTGGCTGGCGATCAGTGGCTCGCCCACCGAAACGGTGATGCCGCCGTGGCCTACACGGGCGACTACCACCTGCTGCAGTACCCCGAACAGATCTTTGCGTGGAACGGTCGCGAGCTCGAAGCAGACTACGACTTGCTCACCGCCGGCCGAAGCTCCCAACCCATTTCCAGCACCAACACCGTGCTCGGCGACCGCATCTTCCTAGAGCCGGGCGCCAAGGTGGAAGCTTCCATTTTAAACGCCACCACAGGCCCCATTTACTTGGCCGCTGATTCCGAAATCATGGAGGGCAGCATTGTTCGAGGCGGATTGGCCTTGGGCGAACACAGCCAGCTCAAATTGGGCAGTAAAATTTACGGCCCCACCACCATCGGCCCCCACTCCAAGGTCGGCGGCGAGGTGAACAACGCCGTGATTTGGGGCTACAGCAACAAGGGCCACGACGGGTTCTTGGGCAACGCCGTGCTGGGCCAGTGGTGCAATATGGGGGCGGACAGCAACAACTCCAATTTGAAGAACAATTACGACGAGGTCAAGCGCTGGTCCTACGTCAGTAAGCGCTTTGAGCGCACCGGGATGCAGTTTTGTGGCCTCATCATGGGCGACCACAGCAAATGCGGCATTAACACTATGTTCAATACGGGCACGGTGGTGGGCGTGAATTGCAACATTTACGGCGCAGGCTTCCCACGCAATTTTGTGGCGGACTTCACCTGGGGAGGACCTCAGGGTAGCATGGAGTATACCCTGCCCAAAGCGCTGGCCACCGCCGCGCGGGTCATGGAGCGCCGCGGTATCGCTTTGGATGCCGTGGAATCGGACATCTTGTCAGCCATTTTTGACCAAACGGCAGAATTCCGGGGTGGCACGGCTCTTGCCGAATAAGACCCACCATGGAAAGGCCTTCATTCTCACTCCTCTCGGAGGACACCGACTTTATTCCCCTCATTACCAACGAGGAAGACAATAGCATCCCCGAAAGCGACCTGCTGGAGGACATTGCCCTTTTGCCCCTGCGCAACACCGTGCAGTTCCCCGGCGTGGTTTCGCCCATTACGGCGGGCCGCGATAAGAGCATCAAGCTGGTGCAGGATGCCCAGAAAGGCAAAAAGCTGTTTGGCGTCGTAGCTCAGAAAAACGCCGACACGGAATCGCCCGAGGGGGAAGACCTCTACACGGTGGGCACCTTGGTACAGATGGTGAAGTCCTTCCGCATGCCCGACGGCAACATAACCGCCATTTTGCAGGGCAAGCGCCGCTTCCGCATTTTGGAAGTGACGGCGACCGAACCCTACTTGCGGGCCAAGGTGGAATACCTTTCGGACGAAAAATTGCCCGAGGACACCGAGTTTAAAGCCTTGATTCAGCACATTCGGGAAATGGCCTTGGACATCATCCAAGATTCGCCCAACATCCCCACGGAGGCACAGATCGCCGTTAAGAATATTGAATCCGATACCTTCCTGATTCACTTCATCGCCAGCAACATGAGCCTGGACGTGGAGAAGAAGCAGGCCATTTTGGAGGAAGAAGACCTCAAGAAGCGCACCAATGCCGTGCTCAAGCATTTGAGCTACGAGAAGCATTTGCTCGAGGTGAAGAATGATATTGCGAACCGCGTTCGGACCGAATTTGACCAGCAGCAACGCGAGTACTTCCTGCAGCAGCAGATGAAGACCATCCAAGAGGAGCTTGGTGGGGTGAGCAACGAGGCGGAGCTGGAGGCCATGCGCGAGCGCGCCGCCAAGAAAGCCTGGCCCGCCGAAGCCGGTGAGCAGTTCAAAAAGGAGCTTCAGCGCCTTCAACGCATGAATCCGCAAGTGCCCGACTACGGCATTCAGCGCAACTACCTAGAGCTCATGCTGGATTTGCCCTGGGACAAGGTCTCCACGGAGCCCATCAAGCTTCCCAAAGCGCGCCGCATCCTCGATCGCGACCATTTTGGTTTGGAAAAGGTGAAGGATCGCTTGCTCGAGCACTTAGCCGTCTTGCAGCTCAAGGGCGATATGAAGAGCCCCATTCTCTGTCTCTACGGGCCTCCTGGTGTCGGTAAGACCTCGCTGGGCAAGTCGGTAGCGGAGGCTTTGGGCCGTGAATACGTCCGAATGTCCCTCGGCGGCCTGCGCGACGAATCCGAAATTCGTGGCCACCGCAAAACCTACATCGGTGCCATGCCAGGCCGCATCTTGCAGCTATTGAAAAAGGCGGGTACGTCCAACCCCGTCTTTGTCCTGGACGAAATTGACAAACTCGGCATGGGCCTGCAGGGGGATCCCTCCAGCGCCTTGCTGGAAGTGTTGGATCCCGAGCAGAACAAGACGTTTTACGACAATTTCTTGGAGATGGGCTACGATCTCTCCAAGGTTCTCTTCATTGCCACGGCCAACAACATTGCCGCCGTGCAACCCGCCTTGCGCGACCGCATGGAGCTCATCGAAGTCAATGGCTACACGGTGGAGGAAAAAGAGCAAATCGCCAAGAAATACTTGCTCCCCAAGCAGTTGGAGGAGCATGGCTTGGGCAAGGATGCCTTGAGCCTGACTAAGGCGCAGCTGACCTATGTGATTGACCGCCACACGCGCGAGTCCGGCGTTCGAACGCTCGACCGCCTCATGGCCAAGTTGGCGCGTAAAGCCGCCTTGGCTTCTGCGGAAGGCGAAGATTTTTCAGCCGACCTCGCTCAGGAGACTTTGGAGACTTGGTTGGGTACGCCCCGCTTTGACCGCGATCGCTACCAAGGCAACGAAGTAGCCGGCGTGGTTACGGGCCTTGCCTGGACTCCGGTAGGCGGTGACATTCTCTTCATTGAGACGACCATTGCACCTGGAGCGGGCAAGTTGAACATCACCGGCAATTTGGGCGATGTCATGAAAGAGTCCGCCACCATTGCGATGGCCTACCTCAAGGCCAATGCGGCCACGTATGGCCTGTCGCCCGAGCTCTTCACCAAGTGGGACGTGCACATCCACGTGCCTGAAGGCGCCATCCCCAAGGACGGGCCTTCCGCCGGTATTGCCTTGTTGACCGCTTTGACGTCGCTGTTCACGCAGCGCAAAGTCAAGAAGGCCTTGGCTTTGAGCGGTGAGATTACCCTCCGCGGCAAAGTGCTGCCGGTCGGTGGGATTCGCGAAAAGATTTTGGCCGCGAAGCGCTCGGGCATCACCCACATTCTGCTCTGTGCGGACAACCGCAAGGACATCGATGAAATTCCCGCACGCTACCTCAAGGGCCTAAAAATTGACTACGTGACCGAAATGGCCGAAGTCATCGCGCTGGCCGTGACCCCTCAAAAGGTCAAGGATGCCAAGGATTTGCGCGCGAAGGCCTAATTTCAAGCTGTGATTCGACGCTTCTTTGCGCTTTGGGCGTTTTGTGCTACCGTCGCTGCTGTTGCGCAGCCGGCGAGTTACGCGTCTTTTTCCTCGCTGAGTCAGGGCGGTTCTGCCCGTCTCGTGGGCTTGGGCTGGGATGCCTTGGCGCATCCCGGGGATGTGAGCTTTTCGGCCTTCAATCCAGCTTTGTTGCGCAGGGAACACCGGGGCCAAATCGCACTTACCTCCCAAGCCTCTTTGGGCGGTTTGCGTGTGGGAGGTTTGAGCTATGGCCTTCCACTTCCTGCAGGGGCTGATCGCCCCGAAGCGCCCCTCGCTCAATGGGACGCCCAACGCGGCCTACATGGCTGGACCGCGCCCTCTTGGACCGCAGCGGTGGGGGTGGACTACCTTCAAACCGGCCTTTTGGAAGAGCGCGACGCCGCAGGGGAACTGCTGGGTACCTTCCGCGCTCAAGAAGTGACGCCGCGGGTGGCTGCTGCCGCCCATTGGAAGGGCTTTACAGCAGGACTGGGCACGAAGCTCGCCATGCTCACCTATGGGCCCTACACGGCTCAGGCTCTGGCACTGGATGCGGGATTGCTGTGGACCGTGGATTCGGGACGCACCTCGTTGGGTGTAGTGGTTAAAAATGCAGGACGCAGTATCGAATACTTTGCGGCCGAGCGCGAGTCCTTGCCCTTGGATGTGCAGGTCACGGTTTCCCAGAAATTGAAGCACGCACCTTTCCGGTGGAACTTGACCTATACGAATGTGCAGCGCTGGGATCTGCGTTACCTCGATCCACAGTTGGTCACGAAAGATCCCTTATCGGGCGAGATTACGGTCCAAGAAATTTCTGTGTGGAACAATGCGCTTCGCCACGTGCATCCCAGTGTGGAGGCGCAGTTAGGGGGCCGAATTTTTGTCCAGGTTGGCTACGACGTTCGGCGCCAAATGGAAATGCGTTTGCCGACCCGGCGCAGCAATCCGGGACTGAGTTTTGGGTTAAGTTTGCAGACCGCAAAAATGTCCTACCAATACGGTTCCGCTGTGTACCATGTTGCGGGCCGACTGAACCAATTCACCCTCATACGACGCCTCTAAGCTTATGATCATTGCCATCGACGGATTTTCCTCCACCGGGAAGAGCACAGTTGCCAAGCGTTTAGCGCAGGCGCTGCACTTTATCTACGTGGACACGGGGGCGATGTACCGCATGGTGGCGCTCGTGGCCATACGGCAGGGCTGGGTGAAGGATGGCTACCTCGATGAGGCGGCTTTGGTCAATCACTTGCCGACGATTTCATTGGATTTTCAGCGCGGCCCCCAAGGCGAAAATCTCGCTGTCCTCAATGGGGAAGTGGTGGAGGCGGATATCCGAACGATGGACGTCAACCGCATCGTTTCCCGCGTTTCCTCCATTCCCGCCGTGCGCCGTCAATTGGTGGCCCAGCAGCAACGCATGGGACAAGGCCAAAGTTTGGTGATGGACGGCCGCGACATTGGCACGGTCGTCTTCCCGCATGCGGAGTTGAAGATTTTTATGACGGCAGACTCGGACATTCGCGCGGCGCGTCGCTTGGAAGAGTTGCGCTCCAAAGGCGATGAAACGGTCACATTGGCGGAGGTGAAGAGCAATCTGCTCCAGCGCGACGCACAGGATCAGGGCCGCCTAGACTCGCCGCTGCTGCAAGCGGAGGATGCCCGAATTCTCGACAATTCGCACATCAGCCCCGACGAAGTCTTCCAAGTCGCCTACGATTGGGCGAAGGAAGTCCAGTAATCGCTTTTTCTGCTTAGTTGCGAGCAGGAATGCGCGCAATGAGGGTCTCGCCTCCTTTGGGTTTATCGCCGATTTTAGCGACAATTTCTGCGTCCAAAGGCAAGTAGATGTCCATGCGTGAACCAAACTTGATAAAGCCGAATTCATCGCCCGCTTTGTACTCTTGGCCGGGTTGGCTGTACAGGCAAATTCGACGCGCTAGCGCACCCGCAATTTGGCGGAAGAGCACGGGACCTGTGCTGGGGTGGTCGACGACTACGGTGCTGCGTTCATTTTCCGTCGAGCTTTTGGGGTGCCAAGCCACGAGGTACTTTCCAGGGTGGTATTTGGCGTAAGTCACCTTGCCGGCGACGGGAACGCGGTTCACGTGCACATTCAAGGGAGACATGAAGATGGAGATCATCTTGCGCTGGTCCTTGAAGCATTCGGACTCATGCACTTCTTCAATCAGAACCACATTGCCATCCACCGGGGCAATGACATCGCCGGGCTGGGCCACGGTCGTGCGTGGGGGATTGCGGAAGAACTGCAAAACGAGCACATAGAGGACCAAGGCGAGGATTAAGTAGGCTTGGGTCAGCCACTCGATTTGGACCCACTGATCTAAGGCAATGTAGGGCAGAGCGAGAACGACGAGCGCAATAAAGAGGGACTGGTAGCCTTCGCGGTGTATCATGCGACGAGGATGAAGGATTGAAGGAGTGCCACAACGATGACACTCAAGAGGAAACTGTCAAAACGGTCCAGGAATCCGCCATGGCCGGGTAGAAAAACGCCGGAATCCTTGACGTCGGCTAAGCGTTTAAACTTGGAGCCAATCAGATCCCCCACGGGTGCCGTCAGGGTGATGACCAAGGGGAGGAGCCAGGCGTAACGCGGCCAGGTTTCAGGTTGCGTGAAGCTGGAAATAGGGCCGTCCATTTTCACCAAATAGGCAGCCCCTAGCAAGAGCGTAAACAAACCGCCCGAAATAGCGCCTTCCCAGGTTTTCTTGGGGGAGAGCGTGGGGGCAAAGGGGGTTCGGCCCAGCAAGCGTCCGCCGACATACGCCATGGAGTCGCTGATCCAGATCAGCAAAAAGATGGAAAAGAGAATGAAGCCGGCCGTTTCGCCCCAGGTGTCGATGAGGCTCCAAGTGGACCAGCCTGCAAGACCGGCGTATCCGATACCGGCGAGCTTTTGAGCCGCTTGCAAGCGCTCCATCTGGAGAATTTCCCAGGCGACGCCCAAAAGGGGAAGGGCCAAAAGGAAGGGCGACCAGGGACGGCCGTTGCAGATCCAAAAAATAGCTAGGGCGTACACGGCGCCCCAGAGGCTGCGCTGCATCATGCGTTTTCGGGGAATAACACGTCCTCCATGAGGAAGAAGTAAACTTGGCGGCCCTTGTTAGGGTCGACTTTGGCTTGCATGACGCTTTCGTCCAACTTGCCTTTCAGGGTAATGATGGCGCGTGGGCGCTGCTCGCGGTGGGATTTGTTGATGGCGGCCATGCCGTCAGACAAGCTGTTGACGACTTGGGAGACACGGGCAAATACCAAGTGGATCCCGGGCAACTGGGCAAATTTGAGTCCCTGGGTTTGCAGGTCAGAAATCATAATGCCACCGGTCTGAGCAATGGCGGCATGGCAGCTGGAGGCCATGGCTTGGGTGCTCTCTGTACAGTCCGAGGTTACGGTCAACCCCGCGGCCTCAAACCAAGGGCTTAGGGCCTTTTCGGGGACAAAGAAGGCGGATTGCTGGCATTCTGCTGCCGCTCCACGAAGGTTCTGAACCACTTCTTCTTGGCTTCCGCAGTACATGAAGTAGCCGCCGCCGTCTGTGAACTTCTTGACGAAGGTCAAATCGACCGGATCGTCTTGCTGCGCACTGTATTTACCTGCAGAATCCTTGGACTCCGAAACGCTGTGTTCCGGGGCCCCGCTGAGGATCGCCATAAATTTTCCGAAAAGACCGGCCATAGTGCTGAAATTCCCCGGAAAATTAGTGAATCTTACGCGTTTCCTTGGTCTTCTGCTGGATTCTCTTCCGTAGAATTTTCAACGCCCTCAGCGGGAGGAGCCTCCGTGGGGGTATCGGTGGCGGCAGGGGCCTCGGCTTCCTCTTTGGAGGGGGCTTCGGCAGCAGCCGTTTCGCGGTTCTTTTCTTCCAAAGCAGCTTGCACTTTCTCCTCCGCAGTGAGCCAAGGACGCTTGCCAAAGATGGTCTCCAAATTCTCTTTGAAGATGACTTCGTGCTTGAGCAATTCCTCTGCGAGGGCCGAAAGCTTGTCCTGGTTGTCGCGCAGGATTTGCTTGGCGCGCTCGTACTGCCCTTCGATGATGGCCGAAATTTCTTCGTCAATCAACTGGGCGGTCTTCTCGCTGTAGGGCTTGTCGAACTGGTATTCGTTCTGGCCGCTGGAGTCGTAGTAGGTGATGTTGCCGAGCTTCTCGTTGAGGCCGTAAATCGTCACCATGGCACGGGCTTGCTTGGTCACTTTTTCCAAATCGCTCAAGGCACCCGTCGTTATGCGGCCAAACACGACCTCTTCGGCGGCGCGGCCGCCCATGGTGGCGCACATTTCGTCGAGCATTTGGGCCGTTGAGTTGAGCTGACGCTCTTCCGGCAAGTACCAGGCCGCGCCCAAGGAACGACCGCGAGGCACGATGGTCACCTTCACCAGCGGGGAGGCGTGCTCCAAGAGCCAGCTGACCGTGGCATGGCCCGCTTCGTGGTAGGCAATCACCTTCTTCTCTTCGGGCGTGATGATCTTGTTTTTCTTCTCCAAGCCGCCGACGATGCGGTCTACGGCGTCTAAGAAGTCTTGCTTTTCTACGGCCTCTTTGTTCTTTCTCGCGGCGACCAAGGCCGCCTCGTTGCAGACGTTGGCGATGTCCGCGCCGGAGAAACCGGGCGTTTGGCGGGCCAAGAATTCGACGTCGACGTCTTTGCCCAATTTGAGGGGCTTCAGGTGGACGTCAAAGATTTCTTTGCGCTCGTTGAATTCAGGCAAGTCCACGTAAATGACGCGGTCAAAGCGGCCGGCACGCATGAGCGCGCGGTCCAAAATGTCTGCGCGGTTGGTGGCCGCCATGACGATGACGTGCTCGTTGGTGCCAAAGCCGTCCATCTCCGTCAAGAGCTGGTTGAGCGTGTTTTCGCGCTCGTCGTTGCCGCCGCTGAAGGCATTCTTGCCGCGGGCGCGGCCAATGGCGTCGATTTCATCGATGAAGATGATGGCGGGCGATTTTTCTTTGGCTTGCTTGAAGAGGTCTCGCACGCGGCTGGCGCCCACGCCTACAAACATCTCCACGAAGTCGGATCCGCTCAGCGAGAAGAAGGGGACCTTGGCTTCGCCGGCTACCGCTTTGGCGAGTAGGGTCTTACCCGTTCCGGGAGGGCCGCTCAGGAGCACCCCTTTGGGAATTTTACCGCCCAGGTTGGTGTACTTCTTGGGATTCTTCAGGAAGTCCACCACTTCGAGGACCTCGTCCTTGGCGCCTTCCATGCCCGCAACGTTCTTGAAGGTCACGCGCACCTCGGAGTCTGCGTCAAATACTTGCGCACGGGACTTGCCGATGTTGAAGATTTGGCCGCCGGGGCCGCCGGCACCGCCGCCGCCCATTCGGCGCATCATGAAGAACCAGAAAACGGCGATCAGCGCGAAGGGAAGAATCCAGGAAAGGACTTCGGTCCAGTAATTGGGCTCGTCCTTGTACTCTACATTGATGGCGCCTTTGGCCTCTAGCCATGTGGGGTGCTGGGTGTAGAAGCGCTCTAAGTTTTGGTCAAAAATGTCCGCGGGCATCTCAAAGTGGAAATGCGGACCGGGATTGGCGGCATCGTTGAAGCCCGAAGTGGCCAAGTCCTTGTACTCCTCTTTGGCCGCCAAAGTGTCCGGCTGGATGTAGACGTACACTTCCTTTTTGTTGACCACTTTGACCTTGTCCACGTGGCCCTTGAGGAGCTTGGCGGCGAGGTCGTTAAAGTTGGAATCGCGAGCGGCAGCGCTGTAGTTGGAGGAGGCAAACTGCAGACCCAATAGGCCGACGAAGACGGCAATGTAGATCCAGCTCAAGTTGAACTTGGGCGTGGGGTTTTTCTTTTTGGACGATTTTTCTTGGCTCATGTACGGTCGGTTCAGCTAGGAATAGCAGTGTAGGTGGCGTCTCCCCACAACCCTTCAATGTCGTAGAAGGTTCGGGCTTCGCGCTGGAAAATGTGAACCACCACGTGCACATAGTCCATCAAAATCCACTCGGACTCTTGGCTGCCTTCGATGTGCCAGGGGCGCTCATCGCATTGTTCGCGCAAGCGTTTTTCGACAGAGCCTGAAAGGGCGGAGACTTGGGTGGAGGATTGTGCTTCGGTGATAACGAAGTAGTCACATACCGCGTTGTCCAGATGGCGAAGGTCCAAGACGACGGTGTTTTCACCTTTTACATCGGAGATGCCTTCAAGCGCTTCAAGGACAATGGGGGGGAAAGAGTTTTTCATTCAAAGTAGGCCAGTAGCCTGTAAAAATAGGTGGGATAAACTGCAACAAGGGTGCCATGCGCAAAGTCTGCGATCTTTGTCGCAGGCTTTTTTCCGCACCTAAGGGCTAATTTTGCGCCAAATGTACATCAACTACCTGCATTTCAAAGAGATAGACTCTACGCATTTCTATGCGATGCAGCAGGATGTAGCGGGATCGGACGGCGAATGGACTGCCATTTCGGCAGATAGCCAAACGGCAGGCAAGGGCCAAGGGCAAAAAACCTGGCAGGACCTGCCGGGCCAAGCGGTGTTGATGACCCTAGTGAGTCCTCTCTGGTCGCTTGAAGCTCAGGCTGTTTTTCCGCGGCATATGGCGGCGGCGGTGACGGCCTTGGAGTTGCTTCAGCCCTATGCGGCAGCCCCGATCCAACTCAAATGGCCCAACGATCTTTACCTCGGCGGTAAAAAATTGGGAGGATTGCTCACCGAAGCGCAATGGTCGGGCGAGCGCTGCAAGCGTGTGGTCTTTAGTTTGGGCATCAATGTGCTGGGGGCCCCGGGAGGTTTTGCAGCCTTGGATCGCCCTGCGGACCTGACGGACATGCGCAGGATCTTGGCGGAGGGCTTAGCACAGGCGTGGATGGCTCCGCCGGTTGACGCCAAAGCGGCTTTTCAGCAGCATTGGATGCATAGCGGTCTCGGTCGCTGGGCGGAGGCGGACGGGGTAGATTTCGTAGCGCAGGCGGTGGCTATTGACGATTTTGGCCGAATCGGCCTGCGCAGAAAGGACTCCGCCGACGTTCGCTGGTACCTGCATGGGCAGGTCCGCTGGCTAGGAGAGGCTTAAAGGCCCCAGTTCTTGGGATCTTGGCGCCAAAGGGCCAAGGTTTCCGCTTCGTCTTTGGTCAGGGTGCTGCGCTGTTCGGCCACTTGGAGCAAGTGGGCATAGTCGCTGAGCGTGAAGAGCTTGCAGTCCTTTTCGGCAAAGGCATTTTGTGCGTCCTCAAAGCCATAAGTAAAGATGGCTCCCATGCCCAGCACGTTGGCACCCGCCTCGCGGAGCGCATCCACGGCTTGGAGGGAACTCATGCCCGTAGAGACCAAATCTTCAATCACGACCACGCGTGCGCCTTTATCCAGGTGGCCTTCGATGAGGTTTTGGCGTCCATGGCCTTTAGCGGCCGAACGCACGTAAATCATGGGAAGGTTCAGCTCCTGAGCGACCAAGGCAGCCAGCGCAATCGCACCGGTAGCCACGCCGGCAATCACCTCAACGGCAGGGTGCTGCTCCTTGATTTGGGCAGCCATCTGCTCGCGCAAAAACGTCCGAACCGTGGGGTGCGACAAGGTTACACGGTTGTCGCAGTAGATGGGAGATTTGATCCCGGAGGCCCAGGTAAAGGGGGATTGGGGACGGAGCTCGATGGCTTTAATTTGCAAAAGCAATTCGGCTAAACGCTTGGCGATTTCTGGATTGGTAACCATAGCGCAAAAGTACAGCATGAAAGCACTGACAGCCGCAGGCGGATGGGTCAAAAATGGCCACGGAGAGGTTTTATGGATGTATCGCCTGGGACACTGGGACTTACCGAAAGGAAAGTTGGAAACCGGCGAAAACATTGAAGAATGTGCGCTGCGCGAAGTGGAGGAAGAATGCGGTTTAAGCGGGTTGAAACTCAGACGCAAATTGACCGAAACCGTGCACGAATACGAACAAAACGGAGAGCACTTCGTCAAAACGACCCATTGGTACGCCATGGAGGTGGAAGGCTGTCCCGCGCTTACCCCGCAAACCGAAGAAGGCATCGAATGGGTGCGCTGGGTAGCTGAGCCGGAATGGAGGGAGGCCCTGGCGAGCAGTTACGCCACCATTCAAGCAGTGGCTGCTGCGGCTAGACCTTGACCGCTGCGGGAACGAAGCGGCTGTAATCCCCCTTGTTTTTAATAACGTCGCGCACGATGCTCGACGAAATAAAGGCCCAGCGGGCACTGGTGAGCAGGAAGACGGTTTCAAGTTCGGGCTTCATCTCCCGGTTGGCCTGGGCGATGGCTTTTTCAAATTCAAAGTCTGCCGGGTTGCGCAAGCCGCGCAGTAAAAAATGGGCGCCTTGTTCGATGGCAAAGTCCACCGTGAGGCCGCTATAAGAGACTACTTTGACCTTGGGCTCGTGGGCAAAGGTCTCGCGCATCCAGGCCATGCGTTGCTCTAGCGGGAAGAGGTAGCGCTTTTCAGAATTTTCACCAACGGCCAAAATGATCTCGTCGAAGAGCGGCAAGGCGCGCTCCACGATGTTGACGTGGCCTAGGGTAATGGGATCAAAAGATCCCGGGAAAAGGGCGATTCTGGGCATCTTCGAGCGCTTGTTCGGCCAGCAAGGTAGTGAATTCTAGGAGGGAGGTGCCGCGGGCGGCGAGCTGCTTGGGCACAATGCTTTCGGCGCTAATGCCGGGTACGGTGTTGATTTCGATCAAGACGGGTGCGCCGGCATCGGCGGGCAAAATGAAGTCGGCGCGGCAAAACCCGCGGAGGCCCAAACCGTCGTAGACGCGGCGCGTGAAGTCCTCTACCTGTGCCGCTGCCGTCGCGGGAATGCGCGCCGGGGTGATTTCTTCGGACAGCCCTTCGTACTTCGCTGCGAAGTCAAAGAAGGCTTTTTTGGGGACAATTTCCGTGATGCCCAGGGTCTGCGTTTGGCCCTGGAGGCGCGCAACGCCACAGCCCACTTCGATGCCTTTCACGCCTTGTTCAATGACGATGGCATCGTCTTCGGCGGCGGCGGCCGTCAGGGCTTCGGGCAGCTCAGAGAGGGATTCAATCCGTGTCACGCCATAGCTGGAACCGCTTCGGCAGGGCTTCACAAAGAGGGGAAACTGCAGCGCTTCTAGGGCCTGGTGCAGGCTTTCCGGAGCGACACCGGCTTGCGTCCAAACGGCCGGGGAAACGGGCACGCCCAGGCGGCTGATCACGCCGTTGGTCCAGGCTTTGTGAAAGGTGAGGGCAGAGGCGGCCGGCGAGCAGGAGGTGTAGGGAATGCCCAAGGCTTCCCACTGAATGGCGAGCGTGCCATCTTCGCCGGGTTGGCCGTGGATGAGGTTGAAGATAAGTTCGACCGGTTGAATGCTGCCTTCGTGGAGGATGGCCATTCGGGCCGGATCAAAACCCACGGGCTGATCGTCCCCATCGACAGCGTCCCAGCCAGACTTGGACAAGGTGAGCCCATAAACTTCATACTTCGAGCGGTCCAAGGCCTCAAAAACGGTCCGACCACTCTTGACGGAAATCCCATGTTCGCTGGAATATCCGCCCATAACCACTGCAACTCGTAGCGCCATACCTCAAAGATAGCGGGTGGCTCAACCCATATGGCTATTTTTGTACGCGATGAAGTTCATTTTATTTCTCAAGAGCAAGACCTTTTGGTTGAATGCGGGCCTGGCCTTGGCATTTTTCATTCTCTTAGGCCTGAGTGCCAACTGGATTTTGAAAGGGGTGACGTCCCATTCGGAGGTCGCGGTCGTGCCGGATTTGTCGGGCATGACCATCGAGGAGGCCCAAGCCGTGTTGGAAAGGGAGGCCCTCTTGGCAGAAGTGATGGACTCAAGCCTCTACTTTGCGAAACTGGAGCCGGGCACTGTGGTCGACCAGTACCCCATGCCGGGCGCTACGGCCAAAGCCGGCCGCACCGTTCAATTGACGATTAACCGCCGCCGCGCCGGTAAAGTTGCGCTGCCTTTGCTTGTGGAGCGCACCTTGCAGCGCGCCGAACTGGACCTCACCTCCCGCGGTTTGCGGGTAGGCCGCATCACCTATGTTCCCGATCTGGCAGAAGGCCTCGTCCTCCAAGTGAGTGCCGGAGGGGTCGTCCTCGCAGAAGGCAGCCAGATCCGGAAGGGTACGGCGGTAGACTTAGTGGTCGGCAAGCGCTCTGGACCTCCTACACATGCGGTTCCCAACCTTTTGGGCATGCGCTTTGGCGAGGCCAAGGCGATTTTGCAGCTCAGCGGCTTGCGCATTGAATGGGTAGAAGGCGACACCTCCAATGCTGCTTTGGTGGTTCACCGCCAGCTCCCCGAAGATTCGAAAGGAAGTTTTGTGACGCATAAAGACGGGGTGGTGCGCGTTTGGATAGGTGAGGAACACCTCCTTCAAGCCAACGATGAACAGTAAATTTTCTCTTGCTCCGCTTGCACTCGCGGTCCGTTTGACCTTGGCGAGCTTTAGTGCATGGGCTCAGCAACCTGCCGAGGCCTGGTTCATGCCGCACAGCGGGGCCGCACAGCCTGCCGCCCTTCTTCAAAAGACCTCCGACACCCTCCTGCCGCCCTTTGTGGACGGGTTTTCGCATCGTTTGAACGCCGGTTGGACCTCTTCTGGCGTGGTGGCTGCGAGCAACTGGTCAGTCGATCCCTTGTCGATAGGGGCCGCGGTATTTGACGGCATTGCAGCGGACGGCCAAGCCTACCGCCCTGGGGTACTGGGCAATGATTCGTTAACGGACGCCCTGGTGTCGCCCTACTTCAATTTGACGGGGCAGACCAATGGAGTGCTCAGTTTCTTCCTCCAGCAGGGCGGTCAGGGCGACCCTACGGAAACGGCCGATTCCTTGGTGGTGCATTTTTGGAACCCTACCACCAGCGCGTGGGAGCATGGCTGGGGCCTCCGCGGTGGGTCCAACACGGGCCGCTGGCATGCGCAGTCTATGGCACTTCCGGCCCATCTGAATGGCCAAAATGGCGTTCGCTTTCGCATCGCGCGCTACGGGTCTCCCGGCGGCGCCTTTGATCATTTCTTGCTGGATTATCTGGAGTTCGGCATGGCCCGAACGCTCTCCGACACCGCCCTCTTTGACCCCGCCTGGTCGCGCGTTCCCGCTCAGCTCTTCAACGGCTATTCGGAATTGCCCTGGTGGCACTACAGCGGTTTTGTGCTCGAACAGGACAGCCTGAACACCGCCTACCGCCGCAATGGCACTGCCCCCGTGGGCGGATGGCAGTTGAATTTGGGCAAGTACACCTGGAAAGACAGCCAAGGCTCCACCGTGGCCAGCCGAAGCAGTGTGCCCGTCGTGACCAACCTCAACCACAACGCCAGCACCCCCTATCCTTTTGCATTGACCAAGCC
>CAXRFY010000097.1:0-4748 GCA_964229925.1 Schleiferiaceae bacterium | reverse complement strand
ATGGATTCTGCGTTCTACCTTCGCAACATGCGCAATATATCCTTGGTATGCATCGCCTTTCGTGGTCTTTGGGCTGGATCCCTCCAGGCTCAGAGCACTACGGTCGTGCGTCCCCGCCGTTCCACCCCCGTACCTACCACCGTCGCGGACCAGCGCGGAGGCCTCATTCAGATGGGACTAGGGGGCTACCAGCCCAGCGGTTTTTGGAGCCGTCGCTACGGCGGATTGCTCGACGTCCAAACCAGCTACAGCCTGCTCAATGGCAAGACGCTCTTGGGAATCGATGCGGGCGCCCTCTACAGCAGCCAAGTGAAGGATTTGGCCTCCGTGGTGAATTTTCTACTGACCCCTGAAGGCGAAATCCTCGCCAACGACGGGAGCTACGGCAATTTGCGCGTGGAAATGCGCGGCTGGCAACTCGGTGCGCACATCGGGCAACGCTATGCCTTGACCGAATCAGGTTCCGCCAAAAGCACCTGGTACTGGAAGCTGCACGGCGGCATCATGCAACACAAGATGGCTTTCATGAGCAGCGGAGGTGTCCCCATGCTGTCCGAACCCTACACTCTGGGTCTGGACGAACTCAAGCGCGGACCCTACCTATCGGAGGAGATTGGCTTTATGCATTTGGGCCGCGTGGCGCCTCATTTTCAAGTGAGCTTAGTGGCGTTTCAAGGATGGACCGAAGCCGTTCGCGGCTATTCCTTCACCTTGGGCGGCTACCAAAAAGAACCCAAATGGGATATGGGCTGGGGAATTCGGACCACCTGGGTGCTCCCCATGCTTCAAGAAAAATCCGCTATCCGTTACTACTACTGATGAAGGCCCTACCCGGAGCGCTCTACGTGGGAGCCCTTCGAGGCGCCGCTGCAGAGGGGCATCGAAAGGCCCGAGCCATGCTGTCCGTTCGTCGCCAGCAAGTCTTGCCCGAGGGCCCCTTTGATCTGTGGATACACGCGGCTTCCCTGGGGGAATACCTCATGGCGAAGCCCCTCCTGGCACTGGCGGAGCAAGAGGGCTTGCGGGTGCTCCTCACCTTCTTTTCAACATCTGGCGCGGAAATCGCACAACGGGAACACGCGCATTTTGCCTACGCCCCCTTGGACCGCCCCAAAGCCGTCCGGTCGTTTCTAGCACGTACCCAGCCGAAGCAGGTCCTCTTCATGAAGTACGACCTCTGGCCCGTGATGACCTCTCAATTGCGCCTCACAGGCATCCCCTACTCTGTGGCTTTTGCCGAGATGAAACCCCGAGCTACCCGTCTCTGGGCCTGGAACCCCTTGGAACGCCCCATGTGGGCGGGGGCAGCCCATGTGTTTCACCAGACCGCCAAAAGCCTCGAGCGTTGGACCCGGGCCGGCTATGCCAATGGACAGCTTTCCGGCGACGGCCGCTTTGACCAGGTCGGGCAGCGCCCAGCCCCCGCCGGAGTGGAGGCCTTCACGGATTTTAGGCCCGTACTCGTGTTGGGCAGCTCCTGGAAACCCGAAGAAGACTTGCTTCTTCCGCTGCTCCTGCGCTTCCCTGAACTCAAAGTCATCCTAGCGCCCCACGCCATCTCGCGTACCGCCGAAATTGCATCGCGTTTGCCCGTCCCCGCTATTCGTTGGTCCGAATTTGAGCAGCTATCCCTCGCCGTCAAGGAGGAGGCGCGCGTTTTACTGGTAGATACCCTCGGGGATTTAGCCGCGCTCTATGCCTGTGGCAATCTGGCGCTGGTCGGCGGGGCCTTTGGACCTGGGTTGCACAATATTTTGGAAGCGCTGGCGCATGGCCTACCCGTAGTCTGCGGACCCAACGTAGAAGGGCATTGGGAGGCGCAACATCCTGAAGCGCCCGTAACCTTGCTTCCCATAAATGCCCAACCTGCAGATTTAGCCGCCTGGCTCAAGGAACGCCTCGAAAAGCCTGCCCTCCTCCAAAGCGAAAAGGCCAAAGCCCTCGCATTCATCGGCCAGCACCGCGGCGCAAGCCAGCGGGTGTGGGAGGTTCTTAATCCCGCTTAATCTCAAAGGCTGCCGTTGAGTAGGCCCAAGAAAAAGGCGTACTCCATGGCGGTTTCCTTGTAGGCTTCGTACCGGCCGGAAGCGCCGCCATGGCCCGTGTCCATGTTGCAGTACATGAAGAGCGGCGCTTTGTTGCTGCGGAGCTCGCGCAAGCGCGCAATCCACTTTGCAGGCTCCCAGTACTGAACCTGACTATCGTGCAAGCCCGTGGTAATCAGCAAGGGCGGATAATCCATGGCAGCCACATTGTCGTACGGAGAATAGCTCTTCATGCGGAAATAGGCCTCCTCCTCGTTGGGATTGCCCCATTCGTTGTACTCACCCGTAGTCAAGGGAATGCTCTCGTCGAGCATAGTGGTAACCACGTCGACAAAGGGTACTGCAGCAATTACTCCGGACCAGAGATCGGGCCGTAGGTTGATCACCGCGCCCATCAACAGACCGCCGGCCGATCCCCCCATCGCGTAGAGCTGATCTGCATGGCCCGAAGCTTTGAGGAACTCCCCGCAGGCAATAAAGTCCGTGAAGCTGTTCATCTTGTGCTCCATACGGCCATGCTCGTACCACTCGCGGCCGAGGTACTCGCCGCCGCGAATGTGTGCAATGGCATAGGCCATTCCACGGTCCAAAAGACTCAAACGCGCAATGGAAAATGTGGGATCAATGGTGATGCCGTAGGACCCGTAGCCGTAAAGCAACGTGGGAACTGGGCGGTCCACGGCGTTGACGGGGCCCACCCAGGAGATGGGGATTTGGGTGCCATCTGGAGCCGTAGCCCAGTAGCGTTTGGTCACAAATTGACTGGCATCGTAGCCGCCCATCACCTCCTGCTGCTTCAGCAAGCGACGCTCCCCGGTGCGCATGTTGTACTCGTAGGTCGAAGCGGGCGTCACCAAAGAGGTGTAGCCGTAGCGCATCCACTCCGTGTCTTCGGTAGGGTTGCTCCCTGCGTAGAGCGTATAGGTCTCTTCGGGCTGATCAATTTCAAACGGCGCCGAACCGTCCCAAGGTCGCACCACCAGGCGAACCAGTCCTTTCGTGCGTTCCTCTGTGACCATGAAATCTTTGAACAGCTCCATGCCTTCCAGCAGGACATCCGAACGGTGCTCCAAAACGGGGGTCCAGGAAGTCGGTTGCTCGATTGGCGCTTTGAACAGGGCATAGTTCTTACGGCCGTCGATGTTGCTTCGGATGTACCAGCTGTCGCCAAAGTGGCTCGCCCCGTATTCCACGCCCATTTCACGCGGGCGGAGTACCTGAAAGGCCCCCGTTGGCTCATCTGATTCCAGGTACCACAGCTCATCCACATCCGTCGCACCCGTGGCGATGTGAATGAAGCGCTTCGACTTGGAGCGGTAGACCCCGCTGGAGAACGTCTCGTCTTGTTCGTGGTATACAAGTTCTGGTTCAGCGCTGCTTCCCAGCTTTTGGCGCCAAATTTTATCTACGCGCAACGTGACGCTGTCCTTGGTGGCGTAGAAAAAGGTTTCTCCGTCTGCAGCCCAGGCAAATCCTCCAGAGGTTCCCGGCACTTCGTAGTCCCAGGTCGTTTGGGTGGCTAAGTCTACAAAGCGCAAGGTGTACAATCGACGGCTGACAAAGTCCACGCCGTAGGCCATACGCTGATGGTCCGCAGTGAGGTGAATGCCCGAAACTTGGCAATAGGCTTGATCTTCCGCTAAGGCATTGACATCCAAAATGCATACTTCTTCGGCATCCATACTGCCTTGGCGTCGGTAGTACTTGGGGTACTCCAAGCCCTTTTCAAAGCGGGTTTGGTACCAGTAGCCGTCCATCTGTACCGGAACGCTTGCATCGTCCGGGTTCAAGCGGCTCTTCATTTCCTCGAAAAGCTCAGCCTCCAGGGCACTCAAGCCTTCCATTCCGGCCTCACGGTAGCGATTTTCTTCCTCCAGGTAGGCGATTACCTCCGGGTTTTCACGTTCGTTGAGCCAGTAATAGGGGTCTTGACGAACATCCCCATGCATCTCCATGGCATGGGCTTTTTGAAGGGCTTTGGGTTCCAGCATGGATTCGGACGTTGAACAGGCCAGGGTTAACAGCCCAAAAAAGCCGAAAAACGCGAGCCTGCGCATCATTTTTGTTGTTTGAGCACACGGTTAAGGCCCTCTCGAGAGGGACCGTGCTGTGGGTTAAGGGTGAGGGCCTGTCGGTAATCCTTTTCTGCATTGGCCGCATCGCCACCGCGTTCCCAACAGAAAGCCCGACCGTAAAACGCTCGGTAGTTGATTTCACGCGCTTGAATGGATGAGGTGAAATGCTTGCGCGCCTCACTCAGCATGCTCAATTCCAAATGGATGTAGCCCAGGTTGTAGAAGGCTTCCGCGTCGGTAGGATCAAGCTGCGTGCATTTTGTAAAGGCCTCAATAGCGCCATTGTAGTTTCCCACACCCAAGTGGTACATACCAATCTTGTAATAGGTCCGGGCATTGTCAGGCTGTAATTCTAGCAAGCGATTGTAGTAGCTTAGAGCCAAGGGGTCCCCTTTTGCGGCGGTCATAACTCCCGCCATGTCAATGGCTGCCACATACTCGTTGTCAAGGTCGATGGCCTTTTGGATGTAGGACAAGGCCATGGCGGTATCCCCTTTGCTATCGCGGATGTTCAATCCTTTGATGAAGTACGCGGTGGCTTCATTGGGACTTAGCTCAATGACTTTATTGATGAGTTCCAAACTCTTGTCGTATTCCATCACCATGGAGTAGAGTTCGGCCAATTTCA
>CAXRFY010000096.1:0-3582 GCA_964229925.1 Schleiferiaceae bacterium | reverse complement strand
CCGTAGGTGAAGGTTCCCAACACCGCAAAAAAGAGCACAACCAGCATGGAGGTAAATCCAAATCCAACGTTGACGACAATAGGTCCAGGACATGCTCCGCTGAGGGCCCAGCCTAGGCCAAAGATGGCTCCTCCTAGAATAGACTTGACCCATTGACGCTCTTTCGGCTCAAACTGGATGGGGTCGCCATACATGTCCTTGATATTAAACTTCTTGATGATGAACACTCCCAAGGCACCTAACACCACAGCCGTGCCGATAATGCCGTACATGTGGAAGGATTGAAAGCGGAACATCTCTTGAATGCGGTACCAGGACATGGCCTCCGATTGAGCCATAATGATCCCGAAAATGGTTCCAGCGAGAAGGAATTTGAAGAATTTCATAGCAATGGCGGCTTAATAAATGAGGGGGAAAAGAACATGGGTCATGAGCAGGCCTCCAATAAAGAAGCCGATGACGGCCACCAACGAAGGCAATTGAAGGTTGCTCAAGCCAGAAATCGCGTGTCCAGACGTGCAGCCACCGGCATAGCGTGTGCCAAAGCCCACTAAAAAGCCGCCCACGGCAAGAACGAGGAAGCCTTTGAGGGTCATCACATTTTCCCAAGCAAAGACTTCGCTGGGCTGCATGCCGTCCGGCGTGCCAAAGCCCAAAGCGGCGAGGTCCGCAACCGTTGCATCTGAAATTGCAACCGGACTTCCGCCGTGCATGTAGGCATAGGAAATGAATCCTCCAATGGCCGCACCCACTAGGAAGGTGAGGTTCCAGGTATTTTCACGCCAGTCAAAGTCGAAGAACTTGATTTTACGCCCAAAAGTCATGGCGCAAATGGTCCGCAAGTTGGACGAAAAGCCAAAGGACTTGCCGAAGAAGAGCATCATAAACATGATGACGGCGATCAGGCCACCGGAAAACCACCAAGGCCAAGGGTTGAGGAGAAAGTCTTTCATTCGAGGTATTGTGTTAGTGTTGCTCTAAAGTATTCTTACGTGCGTCTAAAAATTGTGATACATGTCACCTTAAGCGTTTCGTCGCTCTAAATGGACAAAGGTGAAGACCTGCTCACCCCCGGACGGTGTGACGTGGGTGACGGTTTCCGCTTTAACCACGAGGTAGTCGGGCGAAAAGAGTTCGAGTAGGCCATCCGCATCGTACTGTCGAATGGGTAACCCACTACATTTCAAAGGGCCATCGGGGCTAAACGTGCCGAGGATGATGTGCGCAGGTGCCCATTTCTTGAGATTATCCACATACTGGCGGCGTTCGGCGTCGTCCACTAAAAAATGAAATACGGCTCGATCATGCCAGACCGCTACCTCTTTTTCAGGCTTGTAGTCTAAAACATTGCAGACTCGGTAGGAAATGGCATCGCGGGCCGCATCGGTCTTCAAATCCATTTTTGCTTGCGCCAAGGACCGCATGGAGATATCAAAAACTTCCACATGGCTGAAGCCCGCGTTTACCAGTTTCTCCGCCAGCACACTTCTACCCCCACCCGAATCCACGACGAAGGAATCCGATGAGAGCCCCAAACCGAGGATCCAGTCCAAACTAGGCTGTGGGTCTTCCTGGGTCCAGGACACCGTTTGAGGCGTTTTGGTCTCATAGACCTGTTCCCAATGTGCACGCGCATTAAACGTTTGGGTTTCCATGGGATCAAACATCCCAATTTTTAAACACCTCCGTGTGACCTGTATCACCTGGCGTACCTTTCCCGCATGGAAACTCCCTTCACCCTCGCCCCTGCTACGGGCATTGGGCACGTGCACTTGAAAGTGACAGATTTAGAGCGTTCGATCGTGTTTTACCGCGATGTGATGGGCTTTGAAGTGACCCAGCGCTACGGCACGCAGGCAGCCTTTTTGTCGGCCGGTGGCTACCACCACCACATCGGGCTCAACACGTGGCACAGCCAAGGGGCAGGTCCGGCGCCGGAGCGGGCAGCCGGCCTCTACCACGCGGCCATACTCGTCCCCACGCGGCTCGATCTCTCGCGCTTCTTACGGCATTTGGTAGCGGTGGGCCAGCCTTTGGACGGTGCGGCCGACCATGGGGTATCGCATGCGCTGTACTTGCGCGATCCTGATCAAAATGGCCTGGAAGTGTATTGGGATTTGCCCCAGGCGGAGTGGCCGCGGGATGCCAACGGCGAACTCGAAATGGGCACCACGCATTTGGACCTGCAGGCCCTGTTGGATTTAAGCCTGTGAGGCTCCGCCTCCACTGCGCTTAGGCCCCCGCCAACGTTTCTTCTTGCCGGAAGCCGCCCCGGAACCTTGGGGTTTGCCCTCGCCCTTGGGCGTGTCGCCACGGCGCTTGCTCCGGTTGTTGCGGCGATTCGCTCCTTTGGATGCCACCTCCCACACGGGAGATTCCCCGAGGTGTTCGGGCGCGGGAAGCTTTTCATAGTCGCGCTCTACCAAGCGTTCAATCTTGGTGAACTTGTACATGTCCTCGGGCGCCACATAGGTGATGGCCATACCCTCCGTCTTGGCTCGAGCAGTACGTCCAATGCGGTGCACGTAGTCTTCTGCGTCGTTGGGAACGTCGTAGTTAATCACCAAATCGATGCCCTTGATGTCGATGCCGCGGCTCATTACGTCGGTGGCGACCATGATGCGAATTCGGCCTGATTTAAATTCCGCCAAGGCCTTTTCGCGCGCTTCTTGCTCGTAATCGGAGGACATGCCTTTGACCGCATAGTTGCGCTGGGCGAGTTTGCGTGTGAGCTGCTCCACTTTCCGCTTGGTGGAACAGAAAATGATAATGCTTGTAAAGGTGTCCTTGTCCTTAAGCAGGTGCTGGGTGAGACCTATTTTCTGGTCTTCATGGGCCAAATACACCAACTGCGTCACGCCTTCCGCGGGCTTGGAAATAGCGACCGATACTTCGGCGGGATCTTGGAGGATTTCGCGGGCCAAATTCCGAATCTTAGGCGCCATGGTCGCGGAGAACATGAGGCTTTGACGCTCGGAGGGCAAGATTTTAATGATGCGTAGGATGTCGTCGTAGAAGCCGATGTCGAGCATTCGGTCCGCTTCGTCCAGAATGAGGAACTCCACTTCCGAAAAATCCACATTGCCCTGCTCCATGTGCGCCAACAAGCGGCCAGGCGTGGCAATCACGATGTCCGTGCCGCCTTTGAGCGCATCCGCCTCTTGGTCCCACGCGACGCCATCGCCACCGCCGTAGACGGCATGGCAGGTCACTTGGGCAAAGTAGGCAAGGCCTTGCACTTGGCGGTCAATTTGGATCGCCAGCTCGCGGGTGGGGCACAAAATCAGGGCTTTCACCCCGCCTAGCGGCATTTCCGAGAGGGCGTTCAGCATCGGAAGCACAAAGGCGGCCGTCTTGCCGGTACCTGTTTGCGCACAGCCGATGATGTCTTTTCCGTCTAGAATGAGGGGTATGGCCTTTTCCTGAATCTCTGTGGCTTCGTCAAAGTTCATGTAGTCGATGGCGTCCATGAGGACGTCGTTGAGGCCAAATTCCGTGAATTTCATGCAGTCTAGATCGTAGTAGGCGGCAAAGGTAGGCCTTTCAGGAGCCTTGGCCACGCTGCACGTGCATGGCGAGGAT
>CAXRFY010000095.1:0-3584 GCA_964229925.1 Schleiferiaceae bacterium | reverse complement strand
TGAGCTCGTTGTAGCTCCAGCCATAGGCATGCGCCCATTCGCCCCAGCTCGCCACGGCGCTGTCAACGGCTACGAGTCGGTCTTCCCAAGGCGCATCGTAGTCCTCCGGCGCGAGGTCAAAGCCGTAGGCCCGGGGCTGCTTCATAATGCACTTGAGGGCCAAAATGCGGAACACATAGCGCTTGGTCTCTTCGTTCAGGAGCAAGTCGTAGTACTGGGTTTCCGCTTGGCGGTCCATTTGGCGTTGCAGGCCGTTCATGCCCATGTTGTAAGAGGCTGCGGCCAAGGTCCAGGACCCAAAGCGCGCTTTGGCCGCCTTTAAGTAGGCAGCCGCGGCACGGGTGCTCTTCTCTACGTGGTAGCGTTCGTCAATTTCATTGTTCACGGTCAGACCTAAGTCTTTGGCGGTCCCGGGCATCAACTGCCAGAAGCCGGCGGCTCCTGCGGGGGAGACGACAGGGGTCAAACCACTTTCAATCACGGCGAGGTAGAGAAAGTCCTGTGGTACGCCTTCTTCCTTCAAGATGCGCTGCATCACTGGGAAGTAGCGGCTGCTGCGCTTCAGTAGTTGCAGGGTATTGCTGTGCCAGTAGGTGTTGGTGAGGAGCTCCTTCGTCAGGCGTTCTTGGGCGTCTTCACGGTCCAAGGGAACGGCTTCACCGGCCAAATCCAACTCTTCCGGTAGGGGGACCAGGCGGGTGTGGTTGTGTTCGGACAGAAAGTGCAAACGCTCGCTCAGGGTGTTGGGGTCGGGAATGCCCCAAAGGCCAACCAGGAGGAGTCCAGCGAGGAAGAGGGTAAGGGTGCTGCGTTTCATGCGGTTTGAAATTGGGGGCCCGTAAAGGGCGTTTCAAACGACGCAAAGGCCATGCCTTTTTCGTCCTTGGCGGACAGCTGCAGCTCCGACGCGCTCAGACCGGTAGCACCCAGCCAATCAATGCCCAAATCCGCATCGTTGTAGGCGATGCATCCTTCCGCCTCCGGTGCATACACCTCGCTGCAACGGTACTGGAAAATGGTCCCGTCCTCCAAGGTGGCAAAACCATGGCCAAAACCGGCAGGAATCAGCAAACGGCGTTTGTTAGAGGCGCTCAAAAGGGCGCCGTAGGTTTTCCCGTAGGTCGGCGAACCGGCGCGAAGGTCCACGACCACGTCGTAGACGGAACCCTGTACCACACTGACCAACTTGGCTTGTGCGTGAGGAGGGCGCTGGAAATGGAGCCCGCGCAGGACGCCGCGGTGGCTCATGCTTTCGTTGTCTTGCTTCCACAGGAGCTCGGACGAGTCTGATTTGAACGTCTCCATGAAATAGCCACGCGCGTCGCCGTGTACGGTGGGTTCAAGGAGCAGGAGTCCGGATAGGGGTTGCTCCACGAGGTTCAATCCAAAGTGCTTCATGCCTGAAAATGTGTTTGGGTCCATTCCACCAGGGTGGCGTGGGCTTGAGGGTGGCCCGCCACCAATTGGCGTGCCTCTATGAGTTCGCGGTCCACGGGAGTGGCGCCGCTAAAGGTGCTGGCACAGCCCCCGGCTTCGCGCACGAGCAAAATGCCCGCGGCTACGTCCCAAGGCGCCAAACCATGTTCAAAAAAGGCCTGGAAGCGATCGTCGGCCACCCAGGCCAAATCCGTCGCCGCAGAACCAAAGCGGCGGACGCCGCGCGATCCCTTGAAACAGGCTTGGAGTACCTCCAGGTAGGGGCCCATTTCCGAAAAATCGTAGTAGGGAAAGCCCGTAGCCACGAGACTCTCCGACATGGCGCGGTCGCTGGCGTGCAACCGACAGCCTTCGCAAAAAGCCCCCTCTCCGCGGCCTGCGGTGTAGAGGAGGTTCTGCCCAAGCTCAAATACCGCCGCCCAGCGCAAATCATCGCCTTCCAAAAGCGCCACAGAAATGGCGTAGGGGGGAAGGCCATGAATAAAATTGGTCGTGCCGTCCAAGGGGTCGATGATCCAGTTGAATCCGCCTTCGGACCAGGGGTAGTCTCCTTCTTCGCCCAGGAAACCGCAGCCGGGCAAAAGCGCCGCGAGTCCGGCGACGAGGCGCTCTTCGGCTTCTCGGTCGACGTAGCTCACGAGGGCGTTAAGGGATTTGGTTTCTACGGAACTCGCCTGAAAGCTTTGGCGTTGAAGCTGAATCCAAGCACCTACCTCACGGATCAGCGCTTCGGCAGATTGGGCCATTTCGGAGGACCAGTTCATGAGGCAACGGCGTTTACGACGGCGGCTACGGTGAGGCAGTCGTGGGCACCCCATTCGCCGAGTTCAATGTGTTCGACCGTTCCCGCACGGGCCGCCTCATAGGGCGTGCTCACGCGGATGTAGTTTTCGGTATAGCCTTGCATCCAGCCGTCGCGGTCTGCTTCTTCCCAGAGGACGCGTCGAATGCTGCCGATGTGGCGAAGCGCAAATTCGCGTTGTTTTTTGGCGCTCAACAGCCGCAAGCGGTGGTTGCGGGCTTTGCGCTCCACGGGCGGTACGGTGCCCTCAAAGTCGATGGCTTCGGTGCCGGGGCGCTCGGAATAGGTAAAGACGTGCAGGTAGCCGATGGGCAGGCTTTCCAAAAAGCGGTAGGTGTCCAGGAAGTGCTCCTCGGTTTCGCCGGGGAAGCCTACGATGACGTCAACGCCAATGCAGGCATCGGGCATGCGGTGCAGGATGCGTTCGACGCGTTCTTGGTAGAGTTCGCGGCGGTAGCGGCGCTTCATCTTGCCCAAAATTTCATTGTTCCCGCTCTGCAGGGGAATGTGGAAATGCGGTACAAAGCGCTGGCTGTCGGAGGTGAAGTCGATGACTTCGTCGCGCAGCAGGTTGGGTTCAATGCTGGAGATGCGAATTCGGTCCAATCCCTCCACCGTATCGAGTTGGTGCAAGAGGTCGATAAACCGGTGCTCGTGGCGCTTGTTGCCAAATTCGCCCTTGCCGTAATCGCCAATGTTGACGCCGGTCAGCACCACTTCTTGCACGCCTTGCTTCACCAAATGCTGGGCCTGCGTGACGACCTGTTCCAATCGAGCCGAACGACTGACGCCCCGCGCCATCGGAATCGTGCAGTAGGTGCAGGCGTAGTCGCAGCCGTCCTGAACTTTCAAGAACGCCCGCGTGCGGTCCCCCAAGCTGTAGGCGGCCTCGTAGCTGTCTACATCCTGAATCTCACAGGCATGGACCACGGCCTCTGAATTCTTCTGCAAATCCGTCAAGAACTGGCGAAGGTGCAGCTTTTCGCCCGCGCCCACGACCAAATCCACGCCTTCCATGGCGGCAATTTCAGAGGGGCGAAGCTGGGCATAGCAGCCGGTCACAACCACAAAGCTCTCTGGATTTGCGCGAAGGGCCTTCCGGACGACACTGCGGCATTCCGTATCCGCTTGCTGCGTCACCGAACAGGTGTTGATAATGACCACATCCGCGCCTGTTTTGAGGTCGACGACGGACATGCCTGCAGCTTGAAGGTCTCGGGAAATCGTGCTCGATTCCGCAAAGTTGAGCTTGCAGCCAAGCGTGTGAAAAGAAACCGTTTTTCCAGAGAGGCTCATCGCGCGAATTTACGGCTTTTCCTTGGTGCTATCTTTGGAGGATGAAGGC
>CAXRFY010000094.1:0-7363 GCA_964229925.1 Schleiferiaceae bacterium | reverse complement strand
CAATCCATTGGACTGCTCGTCCAAGTAGGGCGTGTCAATCTGATGCACATCTCCGGTGAAGATGAATTTGGAATTTTCGCCGGCTCGCGTGATGATGGTCTTGACCTCGTGGGGCGTGAGGTTCTGTGCTTCGTCCACAATAAAGATGACATTGGACAAGGAGCGGCCGCGGATGTAGGCCAAGGGCGTCACCAGAATCTTTTCGTTGGCGACCATTTCGTCGATCTGTTTGAAGTTGCGGTCGCGCTCCCCAAACTGGTTCTTGATGAACTTCAAGTTGTCCCAGAGGGGTTGCATGTACGGATTGACCTTTTGCTCGGCATCGCCGGGCAAAAATCCGATGTCGCGGTTGCTCAGAGGGACGATGGGACGTGCCAGGTAGATCTGCTTGAAGTCGCGACGCTGTTCCAGAGAGCCCGCCAGGGCGAGCAGGGTCTTGCCTGTGCCAGCTACCCCTGTCAACGTGACCAGCTTGATGTCCGGGTGCATGATGGCGTGTAGCGCAAAAGTCTGTTCGCTGTTTCTAGGCTTGATGCCGTAGTAGCTGGACTTCTCCACCAGTTCCATCGTTTCAGATTTCCCATGGTAGAAGCCAAGCGCCGAAGACTTAGCTGTTTTCAGAATGTAGAACTGATTGGCGTTCAGGCCAAGCTTCTGATTGGCTTTCACCGAGGAATCTAGGTGTACCGCCTTCTTTTCGTAGAGCGTTTGGAGCGCTTTAGCCGGGAAAGCGGGAATCTCAGAGCGTCCTGTGAAGCCCGCATCGGTCTCTTTGACCTTGCCTGTGAGATAGTCTTCCGCTTGGACATTCAGCGCCTTGGCCTTTAGCCGAAGGTTGATGTCCTTGGTAACGAGAATTACTGGGCGGTCAGGCTCTTCTTGCTGAAGAAACAGGGCCGCGTTGATGATTTTATGGTCGTTCTTCCCTTTGCCGTAGACTTCTAAGGCGTCTACGTTTAGGCTGGGCGTTGCCATGATGACCCTAAACTTGCCGCGTTTTCCTCCGTTGAGGTCAATCCATTCGGTCAAAGGTTTTTCAGCTGCTTTTTTGTCCAGCATTCGGATAAATTCGCGCGCCTCAAAATTCTTGGTATCGCTGCCCTTTTTAAACTCGTCCAATTCCTCTAAAACGGGAATGGGAATAGCTACATCGTGCTCTTCAAAGTTCATAATAGCGTTGTGATCGTAAAGAATCACAGAGGTGTCAAGCACAAAAATCTTACGCGGGGACTTAACGGCTCTAGGCATGGTATGGAAGGAAGTTTAGGGTTAATTTAGGCGGAAGAATCCAGAATTGGCCGACACGTTCAAAGATGTTTTTAACAATTCAACAAGGATAACCTAGACCTAACCTTCGCTACCCCTTGCCCATGGCACTACCCGATACGGAGACCCTTCAGGCTCACTTTGGCTTCCAAGACGAAGCCTTGCTCGCAGACATTGTCAAACATGGACGATTCTGCACTTTTCACTCCGGGGATTTAATTGCTGAACCGGGGATGCCCGTAGACTTTGTGCCCTTGATTCTGAAGGGCAATTTGCGTGTTATGCGCCGAGACGACGACAACGACCGCGAGCTCTTCCTGTATTTTCTTACCGCAGGCTCTACCTGTTCAAGCACCATTAACTGCTGCATGACGGGCAAACGTGTGACCGTGGAGGTCGTGGTCGAAGAAGAAACGGATATGGTCTGCATACCGAATGAATACGCTTCCGCATGGATCAAGGTCCATCCGGAGTGGTTGGAATTCGTCCTTCGAAGCTACCAGTTGCGCTTTGAAGAGGCTTTACACGCTCTGGATGAGGTGGCCTTTCGGCAGTTGGACGAGCGCCTTTGGAACTTCTTGCAAGAGAAAGCGCGCCTGACCGATGGCAATGTGGTGGAGATGAGCCATTCGGAGCTCGCCCAGGCCCTGCATTCCTCGCGGGAGGTCGTATCGCGTTTGTTGAAAAAACTGGAATCGGAGGATCGACTTGAATTAGGTCGCAACCGCATCCAAATCCTGGGCTAAGGCGCCCTATTTTTGTCGCATGATTCGCAAATACATCCGCATGGCCCTCGCAGTGGCCGTTTTTGGTACCGCTGTTTGGCAATTCACGGACGGTGAGATTGGCAATGGCATTTTCTTGATTTTGCTTTCGGGCATTCCCTTGCTCTTCCACTTCCGCAACGAGCGCATTTTGCTCGCCCTGTGGTACGTACGCAAACAAGACTTTGAAAAAGCGAGTCAGCAGTTGGCAGCCATCGGCCACCCCGAGAAGACCCTTATCAAGGGCCAGCTCGCCTACTACTACTTTCTTCAGGGCTTAATGACGTCCCAGACTAACCTTTCCAAGAGCGAAACCTGGATGAAAAAAGCTTTGGCGACCGGCCTGCGCCTCAAGCAAGACCGCGCTTTGGCCAAGATGCAACTGGCGGCGATGGCCATGACCAAGCGCAAAAAGAAGGAAGCCCAAGCACTCTTGACAGAAGCAAAAAAGCTGGACGACAAGGGTGTCCTCGCCGACCAGCTTAAGATGCTCAAACAGCAGTTGAGCCGGATTTAAACCGACTTATTTCTTCGCTACTTCGGGATTGACGGTAGCCGTCATGTCCTTGCTGATTGCAGCGCGCTCAAAACGCAAGCGGCAGTTCTCGCATTCCAGCAATACAGTCTTGTCGTCTACTTCCAAGATCTTGCCGTGAATGCCGGAGGTGGTCACCACCTTCATGCCCTTTACGAGCGCCGCACGAAACTTATTTTCTTCCTTCTGCTTCTTCATCTGTGGGCGGATAAAGAAGAAGTACATCACCGCTACGATTGCGATTAATGGGAGGAAGCTGGCTAAACCACCGGGTTCAGCTTGAAGGAAAAATGAGGTCATATTACTGGGCTTTGGGAGTTACTTGTGCGGTGATGGTCAATACTTTGGTGTTGGGAACGGTGTTGGCCGAAAGCGTAACCGTCTTCGTTTGGTTGCCGGGCTTGCCCTGGCTGTTAAAGCGAACGGTAATCGTTCCCTCCTCGCCTGGCGCAATGGGATCGTTAGAGTACTCAGGAACCGTACACCCGCAAGAGCCTTGAGCGGAAGAGATGATCAAGGGCACTTCGCCTTCATTGGTGAATTTGAATTCTGTCGTACCCACCTCGCCTTCGTTCATGGCGCCAAAATCATGGCTTTCCTTTTCAAAGTTGAAGACGGGCAAAGAGGCTGAGGTTGCGGCTTCAATGGCCATGCGCTCCTCTTCGCTCTTGATTTTGGACGATGCATCCGAGCACGCGCTCAGTGCAGCTAGGCCAAGGGCTAATGCAAAGTATTTAGTCATAGGATTCGTTGAATTTGCGGTTGAAATTACTACTCAATGAGGCCTCTTCCCACTTTTTGGATGCGGCCTTCGGTTTTTAATTCCGCAGCCAAGGCATCGAGGAGACCGTTGATGAAGCTGGGGCTCTTTTCCGAACCGTATTGCTTCGCCAACTCAATGGCTTCGTTGATGGACACCTTCACGGGCACTTCCTGGAAATCGACCATTTCGGTCAAGGCCATGTCCAGCAAGCAGCGTTCTACAGGGGCCAAACGATCGTACTCCCATTGATTGGCCTTGGTTTCAATGCGCTTCACCCAATCGGGGTGCTGACGCACACTTTTCAAGAAGAGCGCTGGACCAAAGGCCTCGTCCGATGCGTCCTTGAAGAGCTTGACCAACAAGGGTTGGCCGCGCTTTGCGTTTTGCAAGGTTTGAACGGCCATCATTTGGGCGGCATCTAGGTCGTCGGCCCAGTGCATGCTGATTTCTTCGTAGTGGCTATGAATGTTTTCGTTGTTGGCCATGGCCTCGCGGTAGAAACGCTTCAACCAGACCACCGCTACCTGCTCCTCCAAGTCGCCGTCTTCGTCCATCCATCCGGATTGAATTTCGGCGTTCCAAAATTCAAAAAACGCCGTGCGAAGGAGGTCTACACGATCGCCCCAGAAGATTTTGTGTTGCTCCCAGGCGGCCACCACCCCCGTGTCATGGACCAAGGCTTGCATGAAGGGCATGTTGAGCAAGGCTTCGATG
This sequence comes from Schleiferiaceae bacterium, assembly GCA_964229925.1. GTDB lineage: Bacteria > Bacteroidota > Bacteroidia > Flavobacteriales > Schleiferiaceae > TMED14. The sequence goes on along the minus strand of CAXRFY010000094.1, from coordinate 3,321 downwards.
CGCGCAATTCGGGCCGCTATGGGGAATTGCTTGTTTTTTTCAATCTCTACACGCTCCTCCAAAAAGCGATGAAACTGCCAGAACATGCGCAGTTCAAAGAGGTACAAAATGTAAATGGAGGAAATGCTTTCGTTTAACGCCTTGAGGCTGCGACTACTGTCTTCGGATTCCCCCTGGTAAAAACCGAAGAGGGCTTGCATCACTTTAATTCGGATGTGGCGTCGGGTAAGCATAGAACGGGTTTGAGCGGCAAAAATACAGCGGGTTCCGGGATATTCACCGCTTTGCGTTCAAAAGGGCGCGGGCACTTCAAACTCGAGCGTCTCCCCCGTCTTAGGATGTTGGAAGGCCAAATAGCCCGAATGCAGCGCTATACCCTCCCGCTCCCAGGGGCTTCCCCCATAAAACGTATCGCCCAAGATGGGGTAGCCTCGGTGGCTCGCTTGAATGCGGATTTGGTGGTAACGGCCCGTTTGGGGCTCGACCACGGCTTTAAACGCTTCGGTGCGTTCGCCTCGGAGTTCCGCCCGTTTTCCATGGGGCGCGTCCACAACGACTGAACGGAAATGTTCGGGCTGCTTTTCGAGTTGATCTACCCACGTCCATGGGCCTTCGGGAAGTTCCGCGGTTGTTTTAAACGTGTAGCGTTTGTGGATCGTTCGCTCTTCAAATTGGCGCATGAGGCCGGTGCAGGCGAATTTGTTTTTGGCCAAAACCAGGACTCCACTGGTCGGCCGATCCAGGCGATGGACCACCCACAGGTTGCACTGGAGCTCTTCCTCGAGAAGTTCTTGCACATTGGGGTGCCCCAACCGGTCGGGTTCCACCATGAGCCCCGCCCGCTTGGATACCACGACGACGTGGCGGTCTAGGTGGAGGATTTCGGGACCTTCTTCCATTGGACGACTGCCGTATAAAGGAGCATCATGAGCATGCCGTAAAAGGCGTCCTCCACGGGAATGGTGCCCATGCGTATGCCCATATTTTCAGCGTTGTTGTACCAGACGATGGGCTCTTCCAAGAAACTGCCCGTGAGCAAGCCATTCACCGCAAAAAAGGGCAGCAAGGCGAGGCCCCACGCGCGGTAGAAGGCCGCGAGCCACGTTGGTTTCCACACAAAGGCCAGGCCTAAACCGGCGCCCAGCAACAGGAAGGTCCAGAACGTGTAGGCTTGATTTGGATGCTTCATCGCCCAACCGATACAGCCCAATGCGGCAAAGAGTGTCAGGGTATACACCCAACGTTGGGTACCCTTCCAGGGAAAAAAGAGCTGGAGCACCTCGTAGATGAAGTAGCAGGCCCAGGGCACGACCACAAAGAAGAGGACCTCTTCTAAAGGCAGCCCAAAGAAATCCCAGGGAATGAGGTAGCGTTCGTTAAATCCCCAGACGCCGGCGTCTGTGAATGCGATATCCCAGGGAAGAAAGAGCAGGAAAACGGCCAAAGTGGCCGCAAGCAGACGCTTCCACTTTCCAATGTAGAAGATGCGCGATTCAAAAGCACGCGTCAGGGGACCTAGAAAAACGAGGACATCGATGAGCAGATAGAGTCTCGACTCCATCAGCTTTGCTTCTTGCGTTGTGCAGCAATCCACTCTCTAGGCACCCAAAGGAGCCCAAAGTGATCTGCCCCCTCTTTGGTCAAGGTCTTGTGGTGCATTTTGTGCTTCAAGCGCACCGCCTCCCAGTACGGCGAGGTAGTTTTACGCATGAAACGGAAGCGCTGGTGGATAAACAGTTCATGGACCAAGAAGTAGGTCAAACCGTAGGCGGCAATGCCAAAGCCAAAGGAAACCACCGGCCAAACTTGATAAATCATTCCGAGCATGATGCACAACCAACTGGGGATAGCGAAAATCAAAAAGAAGTAGTCGTTCTTTTCGAAAAAGCCCGGCTCTTTGCTGTGGTGGTCAGCATGCAGGAACCAAAGTGGTCCGTGCATCAAGTATTTATGAGCCGCCCATGCTGCGCCCTCCATGAGCACATAGGCAAGTATTCCGCATGCAAGGTTGATCATCGAGTCCATAACACGCTTCGCTTCCCCTTAGTTCATGGCGCCAAAGCGCTTTAAAATTTCCACATAGTAGTCCCACGACTTCTGCACACTCGCGATTTCCACGCGCTCGTCAGGACTGTGTGCGCCGCGAATGTTAGGGCCAAACGAAATCATTTCCATGCCCGGGCATTTTTCGCCAATGATACCGCACTCCAACCCCGCGTGGCAGGCATTGACATGGGGTTCCTCCTGGAAGAGGTCCACATAGGTTTGGCGCATGAGTTTGGCTAATTCACCCCCGGGGGCAGGCTCCCAGCCCGGATACGAACCCGCAAACGTCGTCGTCAAGCCCGCTAGGCCCAATACGGAAGCGATGCGGTGGGCCGCATCCATTTTTTCAGATTCTGAGCTGCTGCGCGTCAGGCAGAGCACTTGGGCGCCCTCTTCTGAAATCTGCACTTTCGCCACATTATTGGAGGTCTGAACCAGACCGTCTACCTCGGGGTTCATGCGAAGGATTCCCGCAGGGCAGCCGGAGATGGCGGCGAGCAATGCGGCCTGCACATCGGCTTCCAAGACCTTAGACTCCGTGGGCCCTGTAGCGGTCAAGGTGATTTCCAGCATAGGATCGGTCGCCTGATACTCCTTCTTGATGGAAGCTGCAAGGGGTCCAAAAGCTTGCTCCAGCACCTGGGCATGCGAGGCGTCCATCACCACGGTCGCCTGACACTCGCGAGGAATGGCATTGCGAAGGTTACCCCCCGCTAGCGTACTGAGCAGAATGCAGGCTTCACGCTCCAAATCGCGCAGCAAACGCACCATCAGCAAATTGGCATTGCCACGGCCTAGATGAATGTCCATGCCGGAGTGTCCACCCGTCAAACCCTTGATTTGCAGGCTGTAGCCCATTGGCTTGGCCACGGGCGCCTTCCGATACGTCAAGCTGGACGTTGCGGTCACATCTATACCCCCGGCGCAGCCAATCGTCAATTCGCGGTCGTCTTCCGTATCAATGTTCAGCAAGTATTTTCCGGTGATCCACCCTTCTTGCAAGCCCAGTGCACCGGTCATACCGGTCTCTTCATCCGAGGTAAAGAGCACCTCAATAGCAGGGTGGATCATCGTATTGCTGCGAAGCGTGGCCATGGCCATGGCAACACCGATGCCGGTGTCGGCGCCCACTGTGGTGCCTTTGGCTTTCACCCATCCGTCTTCGATGAACATGGCGATGCCTTGCGTGTCAAAATCGTGATCGGTACCGTCGTTTTTTTGACAAACCATGTCCAAGTGGGCTTGAATGACCACCGTAGGCGCATGTTCCATACC
>CAXRFY010000093.1:0-2064 GCA_964229925.1 Schleiferiaceae bacterium | reverse complement strand
ATCGGTGGCGCGCAGCGGAATGTTCTGGCGCAGGCGCCGCTCAACAGCCGCAGGACTGAGGGCGGCTGTCCCTGTTTGAGGGGACCAGGTTCCGCCTTCCGCGGCAGCTTCGTTCAAAAAGACCCAGTAGCGGGTACTGGATTCGGACTGTGCCCACGATGTAAAACCTACAAGCAGGAGGGCAAAAAAGGCGGTGTATTTCATTTTACGCATGAATAATTCCAGATCCAAGGAGTTCGTCGCCGTCGTACCAGGCGGCAAATTGGCCGGCGGCAACGGATTTAAAGGGCGTATCGGGCTCCAAAGCCAAACCCGTTTCGCTCGCGGTTAGCGTGGCCGGAACCAGCGCTTGGCGGTAGCGAATTCGGGCCGTCACGCGCATGGAAGCGCCAGGCATCAGGTGCAAATCGGGACGCACCCAATGGACCTCGGAGGCAAGTATCCACACGCAGGGACGGTAGAGCCCCGGATGGTCCTCGCCCTGGCCCACGTACACGGTATTGCTGGCCACATCGGTGCCGATGACAAAGAGCGGAAGTGGTTTCCCCCCCACGAGCAAGCCTTTTCGCTGGCCCACCGTGAAAAAATGCGCACCGGAATGGCGTCCTATGACCGTTCCCATGGCAGGGGTTAAGGCCCAGGGCTTTCCGCAGATAGCCTCCGCAAAGACAGGGGCGTTGCGATCCACTTCCACAATGTCTCCTTCCTTCACGGCGAGTTGCTGCTGCAGGAAATCGGGCAGGCGCACTTTGCCGATGAAACAGAGCCCTTGGGAGTCCTTCTTTTCGGCGGTGGCTAGACCCGCTTCTTTGGCGATGCGGCGGACTTCAGGCTTGGGCAGGTGGCCAATGGGAAAGAGGGCTTTGGCGAGCTGCGCTTGACTCAGCTGGCACAGGAAGTAGCTCTGATCTTTGTTCCCATCTGCACCCGCCAAGAGGTGGTGCATGCCGTCCTCGGAGGTGGTTTTCTGTGCGTAGTGCCCGGTAGCCACAAAGTCAGCGCCCAACTTCAAGGCCGCCGCAAGGAAGAGGTCAAATTTGATTTCTCGGTTGCAGAGGACATCGGGGTTGGGGGTTCGGCCCGCTTGGTATTCCGCAAACATGTAATCGACAATGCGGATCTTATAGTCGGCACTGAGATCTAGGACCTGGAAGGGGATGCCCAGTTTCTCGGCGACCAACAAAGCGTCATTGGAATCCTCAATCCACGGGCATTCTGCCTCCAGCGTGGGCTGTTCGTCTGTCCAGTTCCGCATGAAGAGGCCAATGACCTCGTGGCCCGCTTCCTTAAGCAGGTAGGCTGCCACCGACGAATCGACGCCACCGGAAAGCCCTACCACCACACGTGCCATCAGTACTCCACTTCTTTGGTGACGAGGCCTTTGTGGTACCAAGTGCCCTTAGCCGCTTTGCCACTTTCAAATTCAAGCCACCGGCCTTCTCTCAGATTGGATTGGTATTCACCCCGAAGGGCAATGCGTCCGTTTTCATCAAATTCCGTCCAGGTTCCTTGGAGCATGCCCATGGCATATTCCGCACTCCGAGTCTTCTCCCCGTTTTCGCCAAAGCGGGTCCAAAGCCCCGACTTCTCCCCGTCTTGCATGCTGCCAGACTCTACCACTTTTCCATTGGGGTAGTACGTAGCAAACGGACCATTGAGCTGGCCGCCTTGGTAAGTTTCTGTGTTTAACAACTTGCCATTCAGGTCGTAAATACGCCAGGTGCTGTCCTTTACGCCCGGTGCGCTGTAGAGTCCCTCTGCCAAGAGCACCCCGTTGAGCGCGAATTCCTGGGTGTAGCAGGCTTGGGTTTTGCCCCGAAATACCATGACCGCCCGCTTGGTCCCATTGGGGTGGTAGTGGGTGAACGTGCCTACTGGGATTCCGCGGTCAAACTGGCCTTCGTACCGAATCACGGTACTGCTTTCGTAGGCCACCTTCCAGGGTCCCTGCTTCAAGCCGTTTACAGTCTGATTTTGAGCCCATGCGGAAAGAGCCATGCAGAAGATCAGGAAGAGGAAGGCGCGTTTCATCCGTTTGAATCTGTTTTGACGGCCGCGTGAAAA
>CAXRFY010000092.1:0-32724 GCA_964229925.1 Schleiferiaceae bacterium | reverse complement strand
CAGATGTACACGGTTCAGGAGCGCGATACCTACACGACGATTTGCCGCAACAACAACATCACCATTTCGGACCTCAAGCGTTTGAACGGTGGCTTGCGCGGTATACGCCCCTTCCCCGGTATGGTGTTGAAGGTGACAGTTCGTGGTGACTACACGGAGTTCGACAAGACGCACCGCCAGGTAGCAGTTGGCGAGTCCTTCCGTTCCATTGCCAAGGAATTGGGCATGCGTCCCAAGGAATTGGAAGCCTTGAACCCTGAGTACGAAGACGAGCTTCCTGCCGGTACCTACATCCGCATCCAGTAAAGGCTGCATCGTACCTTTGCGGTATGGAGCAGAGCGCACGGTATGCGGGCCGAGGGGTGTCCTCAGGCAAGGAAGAAGTACACAAGGCTATCAAGCATATTGACAAAGGGCTCTTTCCCAAGGCCTTTTGCAAAATTGTACCCGATGATTTGACCGGCTCCGAGGAGCATTGCTTGGTCATGCACGCCGATGGCGCGGGCACCAAGTCTTCTCTCGCCTACCTCTACTGGAAGGAAACGGGCGATCTCTCCGTCTGGAAGGGCATTGCACAGGATGCGGTAATCATGAACGTCGATGACCTCATTTGCGTGGGCGCAACGGGTCCCATTTTGCTCTCCAGCACCATTGGCCGAAACAAAAACAAAATTCCAGGCGAAGTATTGGCAGCCCTCATTTCAGGGACTGAAGAAGTTTTGGCCGAATTGCGCGCCAACGGCATTGACATTCGATCCACCGGAGGTGAAACAGCTGATGTGGGTGACCTGGTCCGAACCATCATCGTGGACAGCACGGTCGTAGCACGCTTGCGCCGCGACCAGGTGGTCGACAATGCGGGCATCAAAGCAGGCCAGGTCATTGTGGGATTGAGCTCCTATGGCCAGGCTTCCTACGAATCCGACTACAACGGCGGCATGGGCTCCAACGGCCTGACATCCGCCCGCCACGACGTCTTCCACAAACTTCTCGCAGAGCGCTACCCGGAGAGCTTTGATCCCGAAGTTCCCGCCGAACTCGTTTACAGCGGCACCAAGGCCCTCACGGACGCCATTGAAGGAAGCCCCCTCGATGCCGGCAAACTGGTGCTTTCCCCCACGCGCACCTACGCGCCCATCATCGCGGAAGTGCTCAAGCAGCTCCGTCCGCACATCGGCGGTATGGTGCACTGCTCCGGCGGCGCACAGACCAAGGTGCTGCACTTTGCCACGGAAGGCAAAATCATTAAGGACCATTTGTTCCCCATCACACCGCTTTTCCACCTCATCCAATCGGAGTCTCAAACTCCATGGCGTGAGATGTACCGCGTCTTCAATATGGGCCACCGCATGGAAATCTATGTGGACCCCGCGCATGCGCAGCACATCATCGATATTGCGGCCTCCTTCCACGTAGAGGCGCAAATTATTGGCCGCGTGGAGCCCCAGGCGACGCCCGAGGTGCATTTAAAAACCCCCGAAGGTTGGGAGATTTACACGGCCTAATCGATGAATTTAGTCGATAAGCTTGACGCCATCCACGTTCGCTTCGAGGAAGTGAATGACCTGCTCATGCAGCCGGAGGTCGCATCGGACCGAACGCGCTTCGTTCGACTCAACCGCGAATTCAAGGAACTGCAGACCCTCATGGAGGCCCGCGAGCGCTACCTCCAAACCTGGGGCCGCCTCCAAGAAGCCAAAGAGCTCTTAGCCACGGAGAAGGACGCCGAAATGCGGGAACTCGCCCAAGGCGAACTCGAAGACCTTGAGCCCGCCCTGGAAGTCCTTACCTCCGAAATCCAGCAACTGCTCATCCCCAAGGACCCCGAAGACGCCAAAGACGCCGTCTTGGAAGTCCGCGCAGGCACAGGCGGGGACGAAGCCGGCCTCTTTGCCGGCGAACTGCTTCGCATGTACATCCGCTTCGTAGAAGACAAGGGCTGGACCTACGAACTCCTGTCCGCCACAGAAGGCGCCGCAGGTGGGTATAAGGAGGCCAGTATCCAGGTGCGCGGCGAGGACGTATACGGCACCCTCAAATACGAATCAGGCGTTCACCGCGTGCAACGCGTGCCCGCCACGGAATCCCAAGGCCGCGTCCACACCTCGGCCGCGACGGTCGCCGTCCTCCCCGAAGCCGACGAACTCGACGTGGAAATTCGAGACGTCGACATCCGAAAAGACACCTTTCGCTCCAGTGGGGCAGGAGGGCAGCACGTCAACAAGACGGAATCGGGCGTTCGCTTGACGCACTTCCCCACCGGCATTGTGGTGGAATGCCAAGACGGCCGCTCCCAACACCAGAACTACGACCGCGCCCTCACGGTATTGCGCGCCCGCATTTGGGACCAAGCCCGCGCTGCGCAAGATGCCGCCGTGGCGCAGCAACGCAAAACCTTGGTGAGCACGGGGGACCGTTCGGCGAAAATTCGGACCTATAATTTCCCCCAAGGACGCGTCACGGACCACCGCATTGGCCTGACCTTGTACAACTTGAGCGAGGTTATGAACGGACAAGTTGGTAAATTCATGGACGAACTGCGCATGGCCGAAAACGCCGAGCGCCTCAAAGAAGGAAGCGGAGAATGACACGCCAAGAACTCGTAGCCCACATCCAAACCAAACAATCGGTCCTCTGTGTGGGCCTGGATCCCGACCTAGCCAAACTGCCCGCGGGATTTTCCCGCGATGCACAAGGCATGGCCGACTTCTGCTGCGCCATCATCGACGCGACCGCCGAATACGCGGTGGCGTACAAGCCCAATTTGGCCTTTTTTGAATCCCTCGGTCCGCAGGGCTGGGAGGCTCTGGCGCGCGTCGCCAAGCACCTCCAGCGCTACCCCCAGCACTTCAGCATTGCGGACGCCAAACGCGGCGACATCGGCAACACCGCGCGCCAGTATGCCCAAGGCATCCTGGAGGGCATGGGCTTTGATTCGATCACGGTGGCGCCTTACATGGGTAAAGACAGCCTTGTGCCCTTTGCCCTCCCCGGCAAATGGGGCATTGCCTTGGGGCTCACAAGCAATCCGGGCGCCAACGACTTTCAGCTGCAGCCCATGGCGGATGGCCGTCCGCTCTACGCCCACGTCTTGGACGCCTACCGCGCCTGGATGTCGCCTGAGCAATGGATGGTCGTCGTGGGCGCGACGCGCCCCGAAGGCCTCGCCTCCGTCCGCACCCAGCTCCCCGAGCACTTCTTCCTCGTCCCCGGCGTCGGCGCCCAAGGCGGCACCGTCGAAGACGTAATGAAGGCTGGAGCGATTGCCGGTGAGGTAGGTCTGCTGATCAATTCCTCGCGCGGCATATTGTACGCGAGTTCGGGCGAGGACTTTGCGGAGGCTGCCGCCGCGGAAGCCAAGCGCTTGGTGGACGAAATGAAACTCCACTGGCCCGCATGAGTACGAAGCGCGTCCTCATTACAGGGGCAAATGGCCTTTTGGGTCAATCGCTGCTCCACGCCAACCAGGGTCGGTTCACGCTATGCGCGACAGGACGCGGCGAGGTGCGTGGCGACCTGAAAGGCGCGGACTACCAGGTGCTTGACACCACGTCTCCGGAGGATTACGCCCGGGTGTTTGAGTCCTTCCAGCCTGACGTGGTCATTCACGGCGCCGCCATGACCCAGGTGGACGATTGCGAACTCCAGCCTGCGCTTTGCCAGTCGTTGAATGTAGACGCCACGGCGGCATGTATTGCGGCCTGTGAGCGGGTAGGGGCACACCTCATTTTTATTAGCACGGATTTCATTTTTGACGGAGCTGCGGGACCTTACGCCGAAGAGGCGGCCGCCGCGCCCCTCAGCGTCTATGGCCAATCGAAGGCGGATGCGGAGGAGCTGGTCAAAAAGGCGAGCTGCCCTTGGACGATTGCCCGAACGGTGCTCGTCATCGGCTACGTGCCGGGACTGAGCCGAAGCAATATCATTTTGTGGGCGCGCGGCGCCCTGAGCCGAGGGGAGCGCATTCGGGTCGTAGACGACCAAGTGCGAAGCCCAACCTGGTCCATGGATTTGGCCGAAGGCTGCCTCCTCATCGCCGAAAAGGCAGCAACGGGCATCTACCATTTGTCCGGTCCCGATACCATGAGCATCTTGGAATTGGTCCAGCACGTGGCTGCCCATGGCGGCTACGATGCCACCTTGATTGATCGCGTGAGCAGCGACACCTTAGGTCAGCCCGCCAAACGCCCGCCCATCACGGGTTTTGATATTTCCAAAGCACAAAAAGATTTAGGCTATTCCCCCCACAGCTTCGCTGAGGTCTTGGATGTGATTCCCTATATTTGAGGGATATCCCTAAAACATGAGTTCAGAAACACAGTCATGGGGTTCCCGAGTGGGCCTCATTCTCGCTATGGCCGGTAATGCGGTCGGTCTCGGTAACTTCTTGCGCTTCCCCGTACAAGCCGTTCAGAACGGTGGTGGAACCTTCATTATCCCCTACTTGGTCTGCTTCCTTTTGATGGGCATTCCCTTGCTGTGGATTGAATGGTCCAGCGGACGCTACGGCGGCAAAGCCGGCAACCACTCCACACCCTTCATTTTGGGCTCCATGGGCCGCCGAAAATTCTGGCGCTACTTCGGCGTCTTTGGCATCTATACCAACATCGCGGTAGCGGCCTACTATTGCTACATTGAGAGTTGGACGCTTTCCTATGTCTTTCATTCTCTAGGGCAGTCCTTTGACGGCATGAGCCAGTCCCAAGTAGCGAGCTTCTTTGAAACCTATGTCAACATATCCGAAAGCACGCTGGGCATCCCCTACGAGGCCGTGGTCTTCTATGTCCTATGCCTGATCTTGAATACCTGGATTCTCTCCCGTGGCCTCAAGGGCGGCGTGGAAAAGGTGGCCAAAATTGGCATGCCCATGCTCATCCTCTTTGGTGTGTTCTTGGCGATTCGTGCCCTGACGTTGGGAACTTCCGGCGCGCCAGAGGGCTGCTTGGACTGCGACTCTACCTTAGGCTTGAACTTCCTTTGGGAGCCTCAATTTGATTCCCTGTTGGACTTTAAAGTTTGGCTGGCTGCAGCGGGCCAAATCTTCTTTACCCTCTCCGTGGGTATGGGAACCATTCACTGCTACGCCGCGTATGTGAAGCCCAAAGACGACATCGCCCTCAACGCCATGTCCGCCGGATGGATGAATGGCTTCGTGGAGATCGTGCTGGGTGCCTCTATTGTTATCCCCATCGCTGTGGGCTACCTCGGCTTGGATTGGGTGAAAGAAAATGCCGGCTTCTCTATGGCCTTCCAAACCATGCCCTACCTCTTTGGCAAATGGGGCGTTGCCCTGGGCACACTCGCGGGGGTTATGTGGTTTGGACTGCTCTTCTTTGCGGGTATCACTAGTTCGCTCGCCATGGGTACCCCCTGGATGGGCTTCATGCAAGACGAGTTTGGCTACAGTGTGAAAAAGTCGGCCTTGACCTTTGGGTTGATCACTTTGGTCATGGGATTGCCGACGGTCTTCTTCTTCAATGAGGGAGTTTTTGACCAATACGATTACTGGGGTGCGACCGTAGGCATTGTCATCTTTGCTTTGGCCGAATCCATTCTCTTCTCCTGGATCTTCGGCATCGACCGAGGCTGGGATGAGATTAATTCGGGTTCGGACATTACTCTGCCCAAAATTTACAAGCCCATCATCAAGTACGTGACTCCCACCATTTTGTTGGTGATTTTTATCGGCAGCTTGGTGACTCCAAAGGACAACGACTACGCGAATGCCTTTAAGAATGGCTGGGAGCTTGACGAGGGTTCTATCATTGGCCGCGCCATGAACATGAGCCGCCCCTACAACCGGGAGTCTTTTGCAGACCACTATGAAGCCCAGGTGGACGGTGTGGTAGAACTCCAACAGCAAGACGGCAGCTTTGCGGTCATCGTACACCAAACGGAAGCTCCTGATGAGGTGGCTGCCATGTACGTCTTCACAGAAGAGGGCCAAGCGCCGCTCGTCCAGTCCGGCGAAGTGATCACAGCGGGTCAGCCTATTGCCTCGGGCAGCTTTGTCAACGACATCCTCTACATCCACATTGCGCGTGGCATGCTCCTAGCGCTCTTCGTATTTATCAGCGTCTTGGTATGGCGCGCTTCTAAGAACCAAACACACGCAGCAGAATGACAGACTCCGCCTTTTGGATGATGCTGATCACGCAAGTGACCGTGACGGCTATCACCGCTTTCTTTTTTGTGAAAGTGCTTCGAACACCTCCAAAATCCGAACCGGATTCCTACGAAGACAACGATCCTCAGTGAGGCGCGTTGAGCGAACGGTAACAGTACTTTGGGCGGGGATTTTCCTCGCCCTTTTTTATGCAAACATTTACGAACGGCAAGCGCCCCCTTTTGTGCCCTGGGACCGTTGGGAAGTCTTGGAGGAGGAGGGGGGAAGTGGTCAAGTTCGGCCAGTAGCGGCCCACCCGTCAGAAGGCTTTGTGCCGAAACGCTATCCTGCCGTGGAGCGATTTAGCGGTGCCGTGGGGACCGATACGGTAGGGTCCGGCTGGCTTCAGCAGACGGGGCATTGGCCCGAATGGAAAGCGCTTCGCCTCGTGGAGCTTCGCGGCCGTTGGGGCGGCATTGATTCCGCGCTCGCTGAACAGGAAGGCTGGGATAGGGAAGGATGGACCTGGCGCTGGTCACCCCCTGCACCTCTGGATTTGAATTCGGTATCCGAAGAGGCCTTGTTTGCGCACCCCTTGTGGCGGGCTGGGCAGGTGCGGGCGGTACAGCGGTTTCGGTCGCGCGTTCGGCCCGTCAGAAATTGGGAAGAAGTATTCCGCTTGGCGGACTTTGATTCGGTCCAAAAAGTTCGGCTGCCTCGCTACTTTGAAATAAATAGCCGACAAGAGTGAGGCGCAACTTGAAATTTGTTTTACATTTGCCGACCTAAAGAAAGGAGGTTAGACGACTATGTTAGTAATTCAAGTTAAAGAAGGAGAAGGCATCGATCGCGCGCTCAAGCGCTTCAAGCGAAAGTTCGATCGCACGCAGACCATGCGCCAATTGCGCAAGCGCCAGCAATTCACCAAGCCTTCCGTAACGCGCCGCGAAGAGTTCATCAAGGCTGCGTACGTTCAAACGCTACGTATTAAGGACGCGGAATAAGCCCCGCTGGGAATTTCGCCTCGCGCGAGTTCCATCCTTTTCATCTTGCCCCGGGAAGTTCTATCTTCTCGGGGCTTTTTTTGTGCTCATCGTATATGCTTGAATCCTACCGTGACTATTTGGCTTTAGAACGGCGCCTGTCTCCGGCGACGGTAACGGCCTATGGCAAGGATGTGGCGCAATGGATGGCCTTCTTGGAATGGGAAATAGGCATCACCGACGCCCAGGAAGCGACGCGAAGTCACGTACGCAGCTGGGTGGCCCATTTGGTCGACTGCGGGGTGGAGCACCGTTCCGTGAACCGCAAGCTTTCCACGCTGCGTTCGTTCTACCGCTTTTTGGAGCAGGTCACAGGGGTTTCGCATCATCCGGCGGTGGGTATACCGGCTTTAAAGGAGAAGAAACGTTTAGTGAGGGCTTTGCGCCAGGAGGAAATGGAGGCCTTGCTCGATCCCGCTATGTTTGCCGACGCGGAACAGCCCGAACGCGATCGCTTCCTCCTGCTCACACTTTATGCATTTGGCTTGCGCCGGGCCGAATTAATCGGGCTCAAGCATTCCGACGTTTCGCTTTCGGATGGAACCCTGCGTGTGCTCGGCAAGCGGAGCAAAGAGCGCATCTTACCCATCTTGCCCGTTTGGGCGGAGGCCTACCAAGCGTATAGCCGTTTGCAGGGGAGCCGTCCGGATGGCCCGCTTTTTTTACACAAAGGCGCCGAAACCATGCCGCCGAGGCTTGTTTATGCGATTGTTCATTCGTATCTTCAAAGGGCTAGCAACAGTGAAACGAAGAGTCCGCACGTGCTGCGCCACACCTTCGCCACCCACCTGCTAGACATGGGAGCAGATCTTTCTGCGATTCGCAGCCTTCTGGGGCACGCGAATTTGTCGGCCACGCAGATCTACACGCATGCTTCCATGGAGCAATTGAAGCGTGTGTATCATCAATCGCATCCCAAAGGCCGATAGGGTGCATTAAAACCCTTGTGCTATGAATGTAGCTGTCCATTCTGTTCACTTCAAAGCCAGCAACCGATTGTTGGAGTATGTGCAAAGCAAAGTTGAAACGGTCACTAAAGTGTCTAATCGCGTGAACAAGGCCACGGTTTTTTTGCGTCTCGATAACAATCACCTCCATGAAAACAAAATTGCGGAAGTGTGCATTCACTTGCCAGGTCGGGAGGTTGTCGTGAAGAAAGAAGCGAAAACCTTTGAAAAATCCGTTGCGATGGCCATGGAAACACTGCGCCGAATCGTCAAGCGAAACAAGGGAAAACACCTTTCTTTTAAAAAGCGTTAAAGACCGCTTGTAGACATCCTTTTATTTTCTACATTTGCAGTCCGTTTGAAAATAGCGGGAAAGCTGCTATGCAGCAACGTTCTTTCTTGACGCACTGCTAAGGACCGTTTGTTCCTGTACTATGCCAGCATAGCTCAGTTGGTAGAGCTACTGATTTGTAATCAGTAGGTCGGGGGTTCGAGTCCCTCTGCTGGCTCGAAGCAGTCTTCAGACGTGTGTCAAATTTTAAGGGCAATAAAGGGAGTGTCGCATAGTGGCTATTGCAGCAGACTGTAAATCTGTCGTCGGAAGACATCGGTGGTTCGAGTCCATCCACTCCCACACGCATTTTGCGGAAGTAGCTCAGTTGGTAGAGCATCAGCCTTCCAAGCTGAGGGTCGCGGGTTCGAACCCCGTCTTCCGCTCACAAGACATCAGCCGATGTAGCTCAGGGGTAGAGCGTTTCCTTGGTAAGGAAAAGGTCAGGGGTTCAATTCCCCTCATTGGCTCTCTTAACGACTTCTTTCTTTGGGTTCAATCACTTAATCTTTAAAACAAATGGCAAAGGAGAATTTCGTGCGGAACAAACCGCACTTGAATATCGGTACCATTGGTCACGTTGACCACGGTAAAACGACCTTGACGGCCGCTATCACTACGGTATTGGCTAACGCAGGTCTTTCTGCGGCGCGTAGCTTCGATTCAATCGACGCAGCTCCAGAAGAAAAAGAGCGTGGTATCACGATCAACACGGCTCACGTTGAGTACGAGACGGCTAACCGTCACTACGCACACGTGGATTGCCCTGGTCACGCTGACTACGTTAAAAACATGGTAACGGGTGCTGCCCAGATGGACGGCGCGATCTTGGTAGTAGCTTCTACCGACGGTCCTATGCCCCAGACGCGCGAGCACATCCTTTTGGCTCGCCAGGTTGGTGTACCCCGTATCGTTGTGTTCATGAACAAAGTGGACATGGTTGACGACGCCGAATTGCTCGAGCTCGTTGAAATGGAAATCCGTGACTTGTTGAGCTTCTACAAGTACGACGGTGACAACACTCCCGTTATCCAAGGTTCTGCTTTGGGTGGTTTGAACGGCGAGCAGAAGTGGGTTGATACCATCATGGAGTTGATGAACTCTGTGGACGTGTGGATCGAAGAGCCCCTCCGCGAAGTCGACAAGCCTTTCTTGATGCCTATCGAGGACGTGTTCACGATCACGGGTCGTGGTACCGTTGCTACGGGCCGTATCGAGACGGGTGTTGCTTTGACGGGCGACGCTGTTGACATCATCGGTTTCGGTGACGAAAAATTGACCTCTACCATCACGGGTGTAGAGATGTTCCGCAAGATCTTGGATCGTGGCGAAGCAGGTGACAACGTTGGTCTCTTGTTGCGCGGTGTGGACAAAGGCGATATCCGCCGTGGTATGGTTATCTGTAAGCCCGGCTCACAGAAGCCTGCTAGCAAGTTCAAGGCTGAGGTGTACATTTTGAAGAAAGAAGAAGGCGGTCGCCACACTCCTTTCCACAACAAGTACCGTCCCCAGTTCTACTTGCGCACGACAGACGTAACTGGCGAAATCATGCTCCCCGCTGGCGTGGAGATGGTTATGCCCGGTGACAACTTGTCTATCGACGTTAACTTGATCGCTCCTGTTGCTATTAGCAAGGGTCTCCGCTTCGCTATCCGCGAAGGTGGTCGTACCGTAGGTGCTGGTCAGGTAACTGAGATCATCGAGTAATTGTACATCAAAGAAGGAAGTAAGGTATCCCGGATTTTCCGGGATGCCTTTTTCCATCTACGGGTGTAGTTCAAGGGTAGAATAGTGGTCTCCAAAACCATTGATGGGAGTTCGAATCTCTCCACCCGTGCTTAAAACGTCAAACCAAGGGAATACCATGGAAACAATTCGTCAATATCTGAAAGAGTCCTATTCTGAATTCATGCACCGCGTGACGTGGCCTACATGGATCAGCTTGCAAAAGAGCACCTTGGTGGTCATCGCAGGGTCTTTGGTATTTGCGCTGGCCATTTTTGCCATGGACAAGGTCATCACCCAAGTGTTCGACTTCATTTACACGCTTTTTGCCTAATCTCATGAGCGAAGGAATGAAGTGGTATGTAGTTCGGGCCATTAGTGGTCAGGAAACGAAGACCAAACACTACATCGAAACGGAAATGGCCCGCACGGGCATGACCGATTTGTTGGGTCAGGTGCTTATCCCTACGGAAAAAGTTTACCAAATCCGCAACGGCAAGAAGGTGCTCAAAGAGCGCAACTTCTTCCCTGGGTACATCATGGTGGAAGCCATCTTGACCGGCGAATTTGTGCACACACTTAAAAACATTCCCGGCGTCATTGGTTTCCTTGGGGAAACGAAAGGCGGCGAACCCACTCCACTCCGTTTGGCCGAAGTCAACCGCATGCTGGGTAAGGTAGACGAATTGGCAGAATCTGCTGAGCAGGTGGCCATTCCATTTGTCCTGGGAGAGTCGGTGAAGGTCATCGACGGTCCCTTCCGCGATTTTGTGGGAACCATTGAAAAAATTCATGAAGACAAGCGCAAGCTGGAGGTCATGGTCAAAATCTTTGGCCGTCGTACTCCGCTGGAATTGAGCTTCATGCAAGTTGAGAAAGAAAGTTAAAACGGTGTGAGCTCCCGTTCGTTCTAAAGTAGAGCTTCCAACTACTGCAGAACATGAAGCTGTCAAATAAAGCAAATACGAACAACAGAAAATGGCGAAAGAAATCAGTGCACTGATCAAGCTGCAAGTCCGTGGTGGCGCCGCGAACCCTTCTCCTCCCGTAGGTCCTGCCTTGGGTGCGAAGGGCGTGAACATCATGGAATTCTGCAAGCAGTTCAACGCACGTACGCAAGAAAAGCAAGGCAAGCTGTTGCCCGTTGTCATTACGGTATACACAGACAAGTCCTTTGATTTCATCGTAAAGCAACCCCCAGTGGCTGTTCAATTATTGGAAGCGGCAAAACTGAAGGGCGGATCGGGTGTACCTAACCGCGAGAAAGTGGGCAAGGTGACTTGGGCGCAAGTTCAGGCTATAGCTGAAGATAAAATGGTCGATCTGAACTGCTTCACGATTGACTCTGCGATGTCTATGGTAGCGGGTACTGCCCGTAGCATGGGCCTCACGGTTACAGGAACTAAACCGAGCAACAATTAATTCTGAATCATGGCAAAGTTGACTAAAAAGGCAAAAGCCGCCCAGGAGAAAATTGTTCCCGGCAAATTCTATTCTTTGGACGAGGCTTCTGCCTTGGTTAAAGAAGTTAGCACCACCAAGTTTGACGGTTCGGTTGATTTGGCCGTTCGTTTGGGTGTTGATCCCCGTAAAGCCAATCAAATGGTACGCGGTGTGGTTAGCCTCCCCAACGGTACGGGTAAGACCGTTCGCGTTTTGGCCTTGGTAACCCCCGATAAAGAAGCGGAAGCTAAAGAGGCTGGCGCGGATTTCGTGGGTATGGACGAGTACTTGGACAAGATCAAGTCAGGTTGGACCGACGTAGATGTGATCATCACGGTTCCAGCAGCGATGGGCAAATTGGGTCCCTTGGGCCGAATCTTGGGTCCACGTGGTTTGATGCCTAACCCCAAGACTGGTACGGTAACGATGGATGTAGCTAAAGCAGTTGCAGAAGTCAAAGCCGGTAAGATTGATTTTAAAGTGGACCGTTATGGCATCGTTCACGCCGGTATTGGCAAGGTGTCATTTAGCGCAGAGCAGATCAAAGAGAACGCTGACGAAGTCATCAAGACTTTGGTTCGATTGAAGCCTACGTCTGCCAAGGGCACCTATATCAAGAGCATTACCCTGAGCCCCACTATGGGCCCTGGCGTACCCGTTGAAGCTAAAAACGCTTAATGAGATAGTCCCATGACGCGCGAAGAAAAAAATCAATTGATTGAAGACATCACTGCAGCCTTGGAATCCTCGGCTACAGTGTACATCACGGACATCGCTGGTTTGGACGCAGAGAACACGAGCAATTTGCGCCGTGCCTGCCACAAAGCAGACATCAAGATGACCGTTGTGAAAAACGCCCTTTTGGCGAAGGCTATGGAGCGCTCTACCAAGGATTTTGGTGAGCTTCCTAGCGTTCTCAAAGGCAATTCAAGCATCATGATTGCAGAAGCGGGCAACGCTCCTGCAAAATTGATCAAGGAATTCCGCAAGAAGAGCCCCAAGCCCATCTTGAAAGGAGCCTATGTTGAGGAAGCCATCTTCATTGGCGATACTCAGCTTGATGCACTCACGAACTTGAAGTCTAAGAACGAACTGATCGGGGACGTTATCCTGCTTTTGCAGAGCCCAATCAAGAATGTGGTTTCTGGCCTTCAAGGAAATGGTGGTCAAACCATCGCTGGTTTGATCAAGGCGCTGGAAGAGCGCAACTCCTAACCTCTGTACGCACTCACGCTTCCACTACGTGCTTTTTTAAATCGAAAACTCTCAAACTCAACCAAAAATGGCTGATATCAAATCCCTCGGAGACTCATTGGTCAACTTGACCGTGAAGGAAGTCAATGAATTGGCAACCTACTTGAAAGAAGAATACGGCATTGAGCCCGCTGCTGCTGCTGTTGCAGTTGCTGCTGGTCCCGCTGCTGGCGGTGGCGAAGCTGCTGCTGAAAAAGATTCTTTCGATGTAATCTTGAAGAACGCAGGTGCTTCTAAACTTGCTGTTGTTAAGGTAGTTAAAGAATTGACCGGTCTTGGCTTGAAAGAAGCTAAAGACGCTGTTGATGCTGCACCTGCTCCTATCAAGGAAGGCGTTAGCAAAGACGAAGCAGAAGCCCTCAAGAAGCAACTTGAAGAGGCTGGTGCTGAAGTAGAGCTCAAGTAAGAGTTCTCTTAAAACCCTCAGGTTTAGGCCCTTGAAACGCTGTTTCAAGGCCTAAACCTTTTCGTATTTCAAATCATATTCATCAATCTGTCGAGCTCCATGGCGCACGTTCAACCGCGAATCAATTTCTCCTCAACCTTCGCACAGGCGGATTGCCCGGATTTTCTTGATATCCAAATCAAGTCGTTCCGGGATTTTTTTCAGATCGATACCAAACCTGAGGATCGATCCAATGAAGGCCTTTTCAAAACCTTCAACGAAAACTTCCCCATCACGGATTCACGCAACCAATTTGTGTTGGAATTCATCGACTACTTCGTCGACCCCCCCCGTTACAGCGAGATGGAATGCATCGAGCGCGGGCTTACTTTCAGCGTACCCCTCAAGGCACGCCTAAAATTGTACTGTACGGACCCCGAACACGAGGACTTTGAGACCATTGTCCAGGATGTGTACTTGGGTACTATTCCCTACATGACTCCACGCGGCACCTTCATCGTGAACGGTGCAGAACGCGTCATCGTATCCCAGCTTCACCGTTCGCCCGGTGTCTTCTTTGGCCAGAGCTTCCACGCGAACGGCACCAAGTTGTACTCGGCTCGTGTGATTCCTTTCAAGGGAAGCTGGATTGAATTTGCCACGGACATCAACAACGTGATGTATGCGTACATCGACCGTAAGAAGAAGTTGCCCGTGACCACCTTGTTCCGCGCTATCGGTTACGAGCGTGACAAGGATATTTTGGAAATCTTTGACCTGGCTGAAGAAGTGAAAGTTTCTAAGGCGGGCTTGAAGCGCACCGTGGGCCGCAAATTGGCCGCACGTGTCCTCAAGACCTGGATTGAAGATTTCGTAGATGAGGATACCGGCGAAGTGGTGTCTATCGAGCGCAACGAAGTGATTTTGGACCGTGACACCATCCTCGAGAAGGAGCACGTGGACATGATCTTGGAAGCCGAAGTGGCGACCATCCTCTTGCACAAAGAAGACATCGTTGAAGGCGAGTTCTCTATCATTTACAACACCTTGCAGAAAGACCCCACCAACTCGGAAATCGAGGCCGTGGAGCACATCTACCGTCAATTGCGCAATGCTGAACCGCCCGATGAGGAGACCGCGCGTGGCATCATTGACAAACTCTTCTTCTCCGAGCAGCGCTACAGCTTGGGTGAGGTAGGTCGTTACCGCCTCAACAAGAAGCTCAACCTTGAAATAGAGAAGGAGAAGCAAGTTTTGACCAAGGAGGACATCATTTCGATCATCAAGTACTTGATCGAGTTGATCAACTCTAAGGCTGAAATCGACGACATTGACCACTTGTCTAACCGCCGTGTTCGTACGGTAGGTGAGCAAATGGCTAACCAGTTTGGCGTGGGCTTGGCCCGCATGGCTCGTACCATCCGTGAGCGAATGAACGTGCGCGACAACGAGGTATTTACGCCGATCGACTTGATCAACGCCAAAACGCTTAGCTCAGTGATCAATTCGTTCTTTGGAACGAACCAGCTGAGCCAGTTCATGGACCAAACCAACCCCTTGTCGGAAATTACGCACAAGCGTCGTCTCTCTGCACTCGGACCCGGTGGTTTGAGCCGCGAACGCGCAGGCTTCGAAGTACGTGACGTACACTACACGCACTACGGCCGCCTTTGCCCCATTGAGACCCCTGAAGGACCAAACATCGGTTTGATTTCTTCCCTCTGTGTCTTCGCCAAAGTGAACGGCATGGGCTTCATTGAGACGCCCTACCGTGAGGTAGCTGACGGCAAAGTGAAGTTGGATGTAGCGCCCGTTTACCTCTCTGCAGAAGAAGAGGAAGCGAAGGTGATTGCACAGGCTAACGCGCCTTTGAACCAAAACGGCACGTTTGTGAACGACCGAATCAAAGCACGTGACGAAGGTGACTTCCCTGTGGTGGAGCCTGCGAGCGTGGATTTGATGGACGTCGCTCCCAACCAGATTGCCTCTATTTCGGCTTCCTTGATTCCCTTCTTGGAGCACGATGACGCCAACCGTGCGTTGATGGGCTCAAACATGATGCGCCAGGCGGTGCCTTTGCTCCGCCCCGAGTCTCCGATCGTAGGAACCGGTTTGGAGCGTCAAGTGGCTCACGATTCACGTGTATTGGTGAACGCAGAAGGTCCTGGTACCGTGCGTTACGTCGATGCCAATGAGATTGTGATCGAGTACGACCGCACCGAAGAAGACGAGCTCGTCAGCTTCGAGTCTGCGACGAAGTCCTATCCCTTGACCAAGTTCCTCAAGACCAACCAAAGCACGACCATCAACCTCAAGCCTATCGTTTCGAAAGGCGAGCGCGTGGACCGTGGCCAGGTTCTTTGTGAGGGCTACGCGACACAAGGCGGTGAATTGGCTTTGGGCCGCAACCTATTGGTGGCCTTCATGCCTTGGAAAGGATACAACTTCGAGGATGCTATCGTGATCAACGAGCGCGTCGTTCGCGAAGACATCTTTACCTCTATTCACATCGACGAGTACACCTTGGACGTTCGCGACACCAAGTTGGGTATGGAAGAGTTGACCTCGGACATTCCAAACGTTAGCGAGGAAGCGACCAAGGATTTGGACGAGAACGGTATCATCCGCGTAGGTGCAGAAGTGAACCCCGGCGACATTTTGATCGGTAAGATCACGCCAAAAGGGGAGAGCGATCCTTCGCCTGAGGAGAAACTGCTTCGCGCCATCTTCGGTGACAAAGCCGGTGACGTTAAAGACGCTTCTTTGAAGGCTTCTCCTTCTTTGAGCGGTGTCATCATCGACAAGAAGTTGTTCAGCCGCAGCATGAAGGACAAGCGCCAGCGTGCCCGCGACAAGGAGGAGTTGGAAGCACTCGAGCTCGAATTCAATTCGCAGTTGGAGGAAATCCGCACCACCTTCATCGACAAGCTTTCTAAGTTGGTGAGCGGCAAAACGGCACAAGGTGTGACCAACGACTTGAACGAGGAGGTCATTCCAAAAGGCACCAAGTTCACCTTGAAAGTGTTGAATGCCGTTGAGGACTACACGCACTTGACCGGTGGTACGTGGACCACGGACGATGAGAAGAACAAGCTCATCGACACCTTGTTGCACAACTACAAGATCAAAGTGAGCGACGTGGCTGGTGTATACCGCCGCCGCAAGTTCACCATCAGCGTGGGCGATGAGCTCCCCGCAGGTATCGTGAAGATGGCTAAGGTTATCATCGCCAAGAAGCGCAAGCTGAAGGTGGGTGATAAGATGGCCGGTCGCCACGGTAACAAGGGTATCGTAGCCAAGATTGTACGTCAGGAAGACATGCCATTCTTGGATGACGGAACCCCTGTGGACATCGTCTTGAACCCCTTGGGCGTACCCTCGCGTATGAACATCGGTCAGATCTACGAAACCGTACTCGGTTGGGCGGGATTGAAGACCGGTCAGAAATTTGCGACCCCCATTTTTGATGGTGCGACCTTGGATGAAATCACTCAACACACCGAAGCAGCCGGTATCCCCATGTTTGGACATACCCAGTTGTACGACGGTGGTACCGGTGCGCCATTCGACCAGAAGGCGACCGTAGGGGTGATCTACATGTTGAAACTCGGCCACATGGTGGACGATAAGATGCACGCGCGTTCTATTGGACCGTACTCGCTCATCACGCAGCAGCCGTTGGGTGGTAAGGCACAGTTCGGTGGACAGCGTTTCGGTGAGATGGAAGTGTGGGCTTTGGAGGCATTCGGTGCATCCAACATCCTGCGCGAAATCTTGACGGTGAAGTCGGACGACGTCGTTGGACGTGCGAAGACGTACGAAGCCATTGTGAAGGGCGACCGAATGCCAGAACCTGGTATTCCCGAATCCTTCAATGTCTTGCTGCATGAGTTGCAAGGCCTTGGCTTGAAAGTATCCTTAGACTAATCCGTTCATCGGCAACCTCATTTTGAATACCATGCGTAAAATTGAACAGCAAACCTCCGGCAGCTTTGACTCGATCACGATCGGCTTGGCGTCTCCCGAATTCCTTCTGGAGCGCTCTAGCGGTGAAGTGTTGAAGCCCGAAACGATCAACTACCGCACCCACAAGCCCGAACGCGACGGATTGTTCTGCGAGCGCATCTTCGGTCCTGTAAAGGACTTTGAATGTGCCTGTGGCAAGTACAAGCGTATCCGTTACAAGGGCATCGTGTGTGACCGTTGTGGGGTAGAAGTCACTGAAAAGAAAGTGCGTCGCGAGCGCATCGGCCATATCAGCTTGGTCGTGCCCGTGGCCCATATCTGGTACTTCCGCTCCTTGCCCAACAAGTTGGGTTACCTCTTGGGCATCCCCACGAAGAAGTTGGACATGATCATTTACTACGAGCGTTACATCGTCATTCAGACGGGTGAGGCCGTAGACAACGAAGGCAATGCCTTTGAGCACATGCAGTTCTTGACCGAAGAGGAGTACCTCGACGCCTTGGACCGCTTGCCCATGGAAAACCAGTACTTGGACGACAGCGACCCCAACAAGTTCATCGCCAAAATGGGCGCTGAAGCGTTGTTGATGTTGTTGCAGCGTTTGGACTTGGACGCTATGTCCTATGACCTGCGCGACCGTGCAAGCCGCGAAACCTCTCAGCAGCGCAAGCAGGAAGCCCTCAAGCGTTTGCAAGTGGTGGAAGCTATGCGCGATGCCAACGCTCGCTTGGAGAACAAGCCCGAGTGGATGGTCATCAAGGTAGTTCCCGTCATCCCGCCCGAATTGCGCCCCTTGGTGCCCTTGGACGGTGGTCGCTTCGCTACGTCTGACTTGAACGACCTCTACCGCCGTGTGATCATCCGCAACAACCGTTTGAAGCGTTTGTTGGAGATCAAGGCCCCTGAGGTTATCCTGCGCAACGAAAAGCGCATGTTGCAAGAGTCTGTAGACAGCTTGTTTGACAACACCCGCAAGGCCAGCGCCGTGAAGACGGAGAGCAACCGTCCTTTGAAGTCTTTGAGCGACAGCTTGAAAGGCAAGCAAGGCCGCTTCCGTCAGAACCTCTTGGGTAAGCGTGTAGACTATTCGGCACGTTCGGTCATCGTTATCGGGCCTGATTTGAAGCTCCACGAGTGTGGTCTTCCCAAGGATATGGCCGCTGAGCTCTACAAACCCTTTATCGTTCGCAAGTTGATCGAGCGCGGAATCGTGAAAACGGTGAAGTCTGCGAAGAAGATCATCGACAAGCGCGAAGCCGTTGTATGGGACATCTTGGAAAACGTCATGAAGGGCCACCCCGTTCTTCTGAACCGTGCTCCGACGCTGCACCGCTTGGGTATCCAGGCCTTCCAGCCTAAGATGATTGAAGGAAAGGCGATCCAGCTGCACCCCTTGACCTGTACGGCCTTCAACGCGGACTTTGACGGTGACCAAATGGCGGTGCACTTGCCCTTGGGCCCTGCCGCCATCTTGGAAGCACAGATCTTGATGCTGGCCTCGCACAACATCTTGAACCCCGCGAACGGTTCGCCGATCACGGTACCTTCACAAGACATGGTCTTGGGTCTGTACTACATGACCAAGGCGAAGCGCAACCTTCCCGGCGATCCCGTGAAGGGCGAAGGCATGACCTTCTACTCTGCGGAGGAAGTGAACATCGCCTACAATGAAAAGCGTGTAGACCTCAACGCCTACATCAAGGTTCGCACCTTGGTAGACGGCGCCAACGGCGAATTGGAGTACAAAGTGATCGAGACCTCTGTGGGCCGCGTTCTCTTCAACCAAGTCGTTCCCAAGGAGGTGGGCTTTATCAATGAATTGTTGACCAAGAAGGCCTTGCGCGACATCATCGCACGCATCTTGACGCGTACGGATGTTCCACGCACCGCGAAGTTCTTGGACGATATGAAGGATTTGGGCTACTCCAACGCATTCCGCGGAGGTCTTTCCTTCTCGTTGGGCGACATTCAGGTACCCGAAATCAAAACCAACTTGATCTCCGACGCCAACAGCGAGGTGGAATCCATTCTCATGAACTACAACATGGGTCTGATCACCAACAACGAGCGTTACAACCAGGTGATTGACGTTTGGACCAATGCCAACGCACGCTTGACGCAAGCGGCCATGAGCCAATTGATCAGCGACCGCCAAGGCTTCAACCCCATCTACATGATGTTGGATTCTGGAGCCCGTGGTTCTAAAGAGCAGATTCGTCAGCTCTCCGGTATGCGTGGTTTGATGGCCAAGCCCCAGAAGTCTGGCTCTTCAGGCGGTGAGATTATCGAAAACCCGATTATCTCCAACTTTAAGGAGGGTCTTTCCATCTTGGAGTACTTCATTTCTACGCACGGTGCCCGTAAGGGTCTTGCGGATACGGCCTTGAAAACGGCTGACGCGGGTTACTTGACCCGTCGTCTCCACGACGTGGCTCAAGACGTCATCGTGAACGAGGACGACTGCGGAACGCTTCGCGGTTTGGAAATCCAGGCTTTGCGCAAGAACGAAGAAGTTGTTGAAACCTTGAAGGAGCGCATCGCTGGCCGCGTATCGTTGGCCCATGTGATCGATCCTTTGACGGGTGAGACCTACGTTCAAGCGGGTGAAATGATCTCTGACTTGATCGCCGACAAGATTGAAGTGAGCCCCATCGAAATGGTGGAAGTTCGTTCACCATTGACCTGTGAAAGCAAGCGCGGTATCTGTGCCAAGTGTTACGGCCGCAACTTGGCTACGGCCAAGGGCGTTCAAACCGGTGAAGCGGTAGGTGTTATCGCCGCCCAGTCCATCGGTGAACCTGGTACGCAGTTGACGCTCCGTACGTTCCACGTGGGTGGTACGGCTGGTAACGTCTCTGAGATCAGCAGCTTGACAGCCAAATTTGACGGCGTTTTGGAATTTGAAGAAGTACGTACCGTTGCCAGCGTAACTGCAGAAGGCGAAGATGCGGAAATCGTTATCGGCCGTACCGGCGAAATGCGCATCGTTGATGCCAAGACCGGTATCGCAGTCATGACGGGCAACATTCCTTACGGTTCAACCTTGATGCTCAAGACCGGTGCCAAAGTGAAGAAGGGCGACGTCATCTGTACGTGGGATCCCTACAACGCTGTTATCATCTCTGAGCACGCAGGTAAAATTGCCTACCAAGACATCGTTCAAGGTGTGACCTACAAGGTGGAAATCGACGAACAGACCGGTTTCCAAGACAAGGTTATTTCTGAGAGCCGCAACAAGAAGCTGGTTCCCATGCTTCAAGTGGTGGACAAGAAAGGCAACGAAATCAAGCATTACACCCTTCCTGTTGGCGCTCACCTGATGGTGGACGAAGGAGAAGAAATCAAGGCCGGTAAGATCTTGGTCAAGATCCCTCGTAAAGGTGCCAAGGCGGGTGACATCACCGGTGGTCTTCCCCGTGTGACCGAATTGTTCGAAGCACGTAACCCTTCAAACCCTGCAGTGGTTGCGGAAATCGACGGTACGGTGTCCTACGGAAAGATCAAGCGCGGTAACCGTGAGATCATCATTGAAAGCCGTACGGGCGAGCAGCGCAAGTATTTGATCAACTTGGCCAAGCAAATCTTGGTTCAGGAGAATGACTTTGTACGTGCGGGTTCACCTTTGAGCGACGGAGCTATTACGCCTGCCGACATCTTGGCCATCCAAGGTCCTACGGCTGTTCAGGAATACTTGGTGAATGAGATTCAAGAAGTATACCGACTCCAGGGTGTAAAAATCAATGACAAGCACTTCGAGGTGATCGTTCGCCAGATGATGCGCAAAGTGGAAATCGTAGACGGCGGCGATACGTCGTTCTTGGAGGGCCACTTGGAGCACACGACGGACTTCATCCGCGAAAATGACAGCATCTTCGACAAGAAGGTAGTCGTAGAAGCCGGCGAGAGCGAAAGCTTGAAGGCGGGTATGATGATTACCGCACGTCGCCTCCGCGATGAGAATTCTTTGTTGAAGCGTTCGGACAAAGCCTTGGTGGAGGCCCGCGATGCACAGCCTGCAACGGCTCGCCTCGTTCTTCAGGGCATCACCCGTGCGTCTTTGCAGACCAAGTCTTGGGTTTCTGCAGCGTCCTTCCAGGAGACGACCAAAGTATTGAACGAAGCAGCCATCGCTGCGAAGGTGGATACCTTGGACGGCCTGAAAGAGAACGTTATCGTTGGTCACCGCATCCCTGCAGGTACCGGCCTCAAGCGCTACTACACCTCTGTAGTAGGCAGCAAGGACGAGTACGAGCAAATGATGGCCAAGCAGACGGTAGATCTCGAACCTGCTGAATAAGATGAGTACCGAGAACGAAAACCAAATGCAGATTGAGCTGACGCCCGAAATGGCGGACGGCATCTACAGCAATTTGGCGGTCATCAACCATTCGCCTTCCGAGTTTGTCTTGGATTTTATCCAGATGATGCCCGGAGTGCCCAAAGCCCGCGTGAAGGCACGCGTCATTTTGACGCCCCAACACGCAAAGCGATTGATCAAAGCGATGGAAGAAAACGTGTTGCGCTATGAGGCAACGCACGGGACCATTTCCGAATCGGAACAGCCGCAGATCCCCATTCAGTTTGGAGGTCCAACCGGCCAAGCCTAAAAAAGAAAGCCGCCCATTTGGGCGGCTTTTTTTATGTGTTCAGGGGGCCAGCGTGCCGCGGCATTTTGGCGGCCTTACTTATGGTCAAAGAAGCCGTCCAGAATGAGGACGAGGCCTCGGACCACCAAACCTACAGCGCCAAACATCATCAGAACAATAAAGGCCGTCCATCCCCATTTTCCTTGCTGGAGTGCGGGAGCGCCAATCCAATAGTAGAAGGCGGGACCCACAAAGAGAAAGGGGAAGGCGAAGGCCAGGAAAGTGAGGCCTTTGACGAGTTTTTGCTTGTTAGAAGAGGGTCTCATGGGTGCAGTGCGTTTTGGATAAAGGTAACAGCCTGTTCCAGTTCTTGCATCGAAATGCTCAAAGGCGGGGCCAAGCGAAGGGCCTTTTGCTCAAAAAGGAACCAGTCGGTCAACAAACCGGCGGAGATCAGATCTTTTTGGGCAGAAAGCACCCTGTCAAAGCTTTCGAGGGGCAGTGCGAGCAACAGCCCTCGGCCGGACAGGTCACCGGTGGTAGATAGAGGGCCTAGCGCCGCTCGGAGGTAGGCTTCTTTTTGCGCCACGGCCTGTATCCACCCGCTGGTTTGGAGAACGGTAAAGGCGGCAAGCCCCGCTGCACAGCTGACAGGATGGCCGCCAAAGGTGGTGAGGTGGCCCAGCATGGGTTTCTTGGCCAAATGCTGCATGCGTGCATGGGACGCGATGAAAGCGCCTAGCGGCATGCCGCCTCCTAAGGCTTTGCCCAGGCACAGGATGTCGGGGGTGATGCCCGCCCCTTGGTGGGCGAAGAGGTGGCCCGTTCGGCCAAATCCCGTTTGGATTTCGTCCACGATGAGCAGGGCTCCCATTTCATGGCAGCGTGCTTGGAGCGCCCGAAGAAACGCCCCGGGGACCACTTTGTACCCGGATTCCGCTTGCACCACTTCTACGACGACGGCTGCGGTTCGTTCGGTGATGGCATGCAGGTGGGCGGCATCTGCCCAAGGCAAGATGCGGTGGTCGGGGAGGAGCGGGCGGTAGGCACGCTTGTAGGTCTCGTCCCCCATGGCGGAAAGGGCGCCGTGTGTGCTGCCGTGGTAGCTGCCTTGGAAGGAGAGGATTTCGGTTCGGCCGGTAACGCGCTTGGCGAGCTTGAAGGCGCCCTCAATGGCTTCTGCACCGGAGTTTCCCCAGTAGACACAGTCCAGCGAGGGATCGAGTGTCGCCGTGAGCGCTCGGGCGTAGGCCACTTGAGGTTGCTGGACATATTCGCCATAGACCATGAGGTGCATGTACGCGGCTGCTTGGTCTTGGACAGCGGCAACTACCTCAGGATGGCTGTGTCCAATGTTGGAAACGCCAATGCCCGAAATAAAATCCATGTAGGATTGCCCTTCGGGGCCGTAGAGGTAAACTCCTTCGGCGCGCTCGACCTCCAGCGCCAAGGGCGATTCCGTGGTCGGGGCGATGTGCTGCAAAAAGAGTTGGCGCAAATCCATGCTGCGAAGGTAAAAAAGCCCCGAGGGTTCTGGACCGACGGGGCTAGGAATCTATGCGACTTCGCTTAAAACAAGGGGGGTGGGCCTCCAGGGCCACCTGGGCGACCGCCGGGACGGCCACCGGGATGTCCTCCGGGACGTCCGCCTGCTTCTGGACGGCCACCGGGACGGCGTTCTTCCAATTTTTCCCGCAGGCGGCGTTGAAATTCGCGCTCAGCCAGCATGTAGGCTACCACTTTGTGCGCGGGTAGTACTTCCAAAAACTTCTTCTGGTACTTCTTGCGAATGGCTTCGCGCTTTTCCGCCATGGCTTCTAACTCTTTCAGGAGTTTGAGGGCGTCCGCATCGCTTAGGGAGGTGGCATCTCGTTTGGCCTCCCGGAGGTCGCGAAGGGGGTCCTTGTCCACGGCGCGAAGCTCGGCTTCCATGGCGTTTTGAATGGGCCAGAAGATTTTGGCTTCTTCAGACGTTAAGCCTACTTCTTTAGTGATAAAGGCGACTTTGGCGGCTTCCAGGCGGTCGCGGCGCTCATCGGTGGGCTGGCCCCAGGCCGTGGCGGCAAGGAAGAGGAAGCCCATGAAAAGGGAGATACGTGTTTTCATCAGTCTTGGGTTAAATCAGCGAGTAAGGTTTCAAATTCGTCGTCGTTGAGGAGGGAAGTCACTTCCTCGTTTGTGAGGTTCAGGGTGCCGTGCTCCAGGGCCTCCCAGGCGAGGTCCTCGGTGACTAGAGGGGTTTCCGCTGCGGGGCGGAGCAGGGCCACGAGGGCGAGGGAGGCGGCGGCAGCGACCGCGCCGTAGGGCCACAAGCGGCGCGTGAGCGACCGCGTGGGGCGGGGTTCAGCAGCGCGGAGCATCTGCTGGACCAGGGCCTGGTGTCCGTCCTTGGGGATGTGAATTCCGTCCTTCATCTTAGTCATTGGATGTGTCTGAATAGCTGGGGTTTAATGCGAGTATGTGTTTTTTCACCTTCTCGGCCGCGTGGTGGTAGTTGGCTTTGAGGCCACCGACGGAGGTGCCGAGGAGGTCGGCGATTTCGGCGAAGGGTTTTTCGTCGAAGTAGCGGAGCTGGAAGGTGAGGCGCTGCTTTTCGGGTAGGCGGTTCACCGCATCGTGCAGGGCTTCGAGTAGGGCGTCGCTTTCAAAGTAGGGCGAAGACGGGGCCGCTACCGTGATGGAATCTAGGTCGAGATGCGTTTTTTGACGGCGCAGGTGGCTTAGGGATTCGTTGATGACCACACGGGTGGCCCACGTGCTAAAGCGGCTTTGCCCTTTGAACTGGGGGAGGGCTTTCCAAAGTTTGATGGAGGCCTCCTGGAGCACGTCTTGGGCCGCTTCGTGGTCGAGGACAATGCGAACGGCGGTTCGGTAGAAGTCCGAAGCGTAGGCTTGGATCAAGCATGAAAAAGCCTGGTCGTAGTTTCCCGACGACCAGGCTTTGTGGATAGGGGCTTCGTCCTTCAGCGGCATGCTGTTTGGACGCCAAAAGCGACTAGGGGTTTAACGCTGAAGTACACGCTCCGCGGCTGCCACGATATTGGCAGCATCCAAGCCGTACTTGGTCAGGAGCTGAGCGGGTGTGCCGCTCTCCCCAAAGGAGTCGTTCACCGCCACCATTTCCATGGGGGTGGGACGGTGCATCGCAAGGGCCTGAGCAATGGAATCGCCCAAACCACCGTGGCGCTGGTGCTCTTCCGCAGTGACGACTCGGCCTGTTTTGCCCACAGAGGCCAACAAGGTGTCGACGTCCAAGGGCTTGATGGTGGCGAAGTTGATGACTTCGGTTTTGATACCTTTGGCTTCCAAGGCGTTTGCAGCTTCCAAGGCTTCCCAAACCAAGTGGCCATTGGCGCAGATTGTGACATCGGAACCTTCGGTCAGAACGTCTGCCTTTCCAATGACGAAGGGGCGGTCTGCAGGAGTGAAGTTGGGCACCTTGGGGCGGCCAAAGCGGAGGTACACGGGTCCGTCGTGCGCAGCAATAGCGATGGTGGCGGCTTTAGTTTGGTTAAAGTCACAGGGGGAGATGACCGTCATGCCCGGGAGCATTTTCATCAAGCCGATGTCTTCCAATATTTGGTGGGTCGCACCGTCTTCGCCCAAGGTCAAGCCGGCGTGAGAGGCGCAAATTTTTACGTTCTTGCCCGAGTAGGCCACGCTCTGGCGGATTTGGTCGTACACGCGGCCCGTGGAGAAGTTGGCGAAGGTGCCTGTGAAGGGGATCTTACCGCCAATGGTGAGACCGGCAGCCATGCCAATCATGTGGGCTTCGGCGATGCCAGTTTGGAAGAAGCGTTCGGGGAATTCGGCGGCAAAAGCGTCCATTTTAAGCGAGCCCGTGAGGTCTGCGCAAAGGGCTACGACGTCGGGATTGCTGCGTCCAAGTTCCAATAGACCTGCGCCAAAGCCGGAGCGCGTGTCTTTACTTCCTGAGTCTGTGTACGAGTGCATGGGTAAAAATTAAGGAATGCGCACCAGGGTGGAAGACCCAGGTGCCACGGTGAAGGTGTTGGTTTTTGAATAGGTCGTTTGCTGCGCCGTACGCGGGCGGTAAATCACTTTGTAGGTGCCAGGCTGGAGAGAAAACTGCTGGCGGGTTTGGAACTCATCCAAATTGGTGACCCAAATCCATTCATTTCCTTCGATGGCGAAGATGGCGCCGTAGCCGGCAGACTTGAGCTGAACGGTCACCTCGCCTGCGGGCGGAATGGTGATTTCCTGCGTCGTGCCTGGTTTCAACGTGATGCGCTGGCGGATTCGCGGCAACGTCAGAATGTCCAGATCGTAGGTGTCCACGATGTAGGTCACCGTGGTGTTGAAGTTCTGAACGTGGAGAATGTCTTCGGGGTGGTCGGCATCGCGAACCACCGCTACGGGCGGAGTTTGCGAGAGTTTGAGGCCCGGCATCGTGAGCTTGAGGCTGCCCTGAACCACGTCTGCCGCCATGTGGTTGTGCGTGCCCGCATGCATGGCCGTGGGATGAATGGGCCGTGGGGGAATGCTGTAGACCGTGCCTTCGTAGGTGACGATGGGGTCAACGAGAAGAGTGTCTGGTTGGTTGTTGTAATTCAGGGTGTGGATGATGCTGCGGTCCACAAGGTGGCTCGTGGCATTGCGCAGCAGGACGGGCAGGTTGGTGCCCGAATTCTGGTTGCGGTGATCGACCAAATTGATTTGGCCCGTCGTATTGTCCAAGGCTTGGGTCACAATCACGCCCAAGGCCTTCTTAAAGGTTTGTTCGTCGCTGGCATCGTAGTACGTGCCGACACAGTCAAAGGTCTTGATGAGGTCTTGGTCCAAACCCACTCCAATGACAAAGGGCTTCAGTACGCGGCCTTTCTTTTGAAGGATGGCGGAGGCTTCGCAGGGATCTTCGTCGCATGCTTCCACGCCGTCGGTAATCAACAGGATGATGTCGCGGCAGTGGCCCGTGGGACAGTCTTTGGGGAAATCGTTATCGGCCCGAAGAATGGAACGCGCAATGGGGGTTGTGCCCATGGGGCGAAGTCCTCGGAGGACTTGCTTGATGCGGCCCAAGTTGTTGTAGGCGAAGCCAACCTCCAATTTGGTGTCATTGCAGTCTTGTGGGGGGACGGGCTTTTGGTGGCCGTAGACGCGAAGGGCCAATTGGAATTGGGGGTTGGGCACTTGAGCCAAGCTGTCTAACATGCTGCCCATAAGGCGCTGGGCCACTTCCATCTTGGTACCGCCTTCCCAACGGCCGTACATGGAGTTGGAGGCGTCTAGGACAAAAAGAATTCGGGTCGTGGAAACTTCAGACGCGTTGACGTCTACTTGTGCTGCTGCCCCGAGTGGGAAGAGCAGGGCCCAGAGGGCTAGTTTCCAAATGCGCATTAGGCGGGGTAGTCTCCGAGGGTTTCGGGCAACTGGGCGAGGGCTGCTGCTAACTGTTCGTCGCTCGGTGCAATGCCGTGCCACTTGTGGGTGCCCGCCATAAAATCTACGCCGTGGCCCATGGAGGTGTGCATGACGACGCAAACCGGCTTGCCTTTGCCCGTCTTGGCAATGGCTTCGCGCAGCCCGCTGCGAACCGCATCCAGGTCGTTGCCTTGCTGGATGTGCATAACCTCCCAGCCAAAGGCGGCGAATTTGCTTCCGATATCGCCCATGGGCATGACTTCGTCGGTGGAGCCGTCAATCTGCTGGCCGTTGGCATCAATGGTACTGATGAGGTTGTCGACGTTTTTGGCGCCTGCGTAGAGGGCGGCTTCCCAAATTTGGCCTTCTTGCAATTCGCCGTCGCCGTGCAAGGTGAAGACGAGGCGGTCGTCACCGGCCAATTTCTTGGCTTGGGCGGCGCCCACAGCCACGCTCAAGCCTTGGCCCAAAGAGCCCGAGGCGATGCGCACACCGGGGAGGCCTTCGTGCGTTGTGGGGTGGCCTTGGAGGCGAGAGTCGAGCTTTCGGAACGTCTTCAGCTCGTCCACCGAAAAGTAGCCACTACGCGCCAAAACCGAGTAGAACACGGGGCTGATGTGGCCATTGGACAGGAAGAAGAGGTCTTCGCCTTGGCCGTCCATGTTGAAGGGAGCGGGAGTGTGGCGGAGAATATCAAAGTAGAGGGCGACAAAGAATTCCGTACAGCCCATGGAGCCTCCGGGGTGACCTGATTGAACCGCGTGAACCATGCGTAGGATGTCGCGGCGTACTTGAGAGGGAAGGTCGTGGAGCTGGGGGGTCATGGATGCGGGCATTTGGGTTTGTCGATAGGACAAAAGTAAGGTCTTTCCGGGAGTACCTTTGCCCCAAATTCCTGAAAAATGAAGTGCGGCATTGTCGGTCTGCCCAACGTAGGCAAATCCACCCTTTTTAACTGTTTGAGCAACGCCAAAGCCCAAGCGGCCAATTTCCCATTTTGTACGATTGAGCCCAACATTGGGACGGTGAACGTTCCCGATCCTCGTTTGGAGGCTTTGGAGGAGATTGTCAACCCCGAACGGGTGGTGCCTGCCACCGTGGAAATTGTGGACATTGCCGGTTTGGTGAAGGGCGCGAGCAAGGGCGAAGGTTTGGGCAATATGTTCCTGGGCAACATCCGTGAATGCCACGCTATCCTGCATGTGCTGCGCTGCTTCGACAACCCCAACATTGTGCACGTAGACGGTAGTATTAATCCGTTGCGCGACAAGGAGACCATTGACTTTGAACTGCAGCTCAAGGACCTCGAATCTCTGGAAAAGCGCATCGACAAGGTGCGGAAAGCGGCCAAAACGGGCGCCAAAGAAGCCGTTCGGGAAGTGGAAATGGCGGATCGCTTGAAGAAGCATTTGGAACAAGGCCTCTCGGTGCGTGGCTTTGAGCGCAGTGAAGAAGAGGCCGAATGGATTGAGGACTATCAGCTTTTGACCGACAAGCCCGTCCTCTACGTGTGCAACGTGGATGAGACGGCGGCAAAGGACGGCAACGACTACGTGCGCCAGGTGGCCGAAATGGCCGCGAAAGAAGGCGCAGGGGTGCTGCATTTGGCCGTGGCGACCGAATCCGATATCATTGAGCTCGAGACCTACGAAGAGCGTCAAATGTTCCTGGACGACCTCGGCTTGCAAGAGCCCGGCGTGAACCGCGTAATTCGCGAAGCCTACAACTTGCTGAAGCTCCAGACCTACTTTACGGCTGGGGTGAAGGAAGTGCGCGCTTGGACCATTGGCCAAGGATTTACGGCTCCGCAGGCGGCAGGCGTCATTCACAGCGACTTTGAGAAGGGCTTTATTCGGGCCGAAGTCATTGCATATCAAGACTATATCACCTACAAGTCGGAAGCAGCCGTCAAAGAGGCCGGCAAGATGCGTGTGGAAGGCAAGGAGTACCGCGTCAAAGACGGGGACGTCATGCACTTCCGCTTCAATGTGTAAAACCGCGCCAGTGCTGGGCTGGAATTGTTAAAAACTTCTCGCCAGAGTGGATTAAAAGCCGGGTTTTTAGCGGGCAAAAACGGGAAATGCTGTGTAGATTCGCACATTCCCCATGGCTGAAACGACCCAATATACCGAAGACAATATCCGGAGCCTTGAATGGCAGGAGCACATCCGCCTCCGCCCGGGCATGTACATTGGTAAACTGGGGGACGGCTCCTCCGCCGATGACGGTATTTACATTCTTGTGAAGGAAGTCGTCGACAACTCGATTGACGAGTTTGTCATGGGCGGCGGCAAGCACATTGAAATTGACGTCAAGGAAGGCGTTGTGACCGTTCGCGACTATGGCCGAGGCATTCCCTTGGGCAAGGTGGTGGACGTGGTGTCCAAGATGAATACGGGCGCCAAGTACGATTCCAAAGCATTTAAGAAGTCCGTGGGCTTGAACGGGGTAGGTACCAAGGCCGTCAATGCCTTGTCGTCGACCTTTTCCGTCCAAGCCTTCCGCGATGGGCAAACCAAGTCGGCGCAGTTTGAGCGTGGCGTATTGAGCCAGGAGTCGGGCATTGAAGACAGTTCGGGCCGTCGCGGGACCAAGGTGATCTTCACCCCCGATCCCAGCATCTTCGTGAACTACCGCTTCCAGATGGAGTACTTGGAGCGTTTGGTGTGGAACTACGTCTACCTCAACCCCGGTTTGACGATCACGCTGAACGGAGAGAAGTACTTCTCGGAAAACGGTTTGAAGGACCTGCTGGCCAACAACCTGTCGGGCGAGGTCATGCACGAGATTGTGCACCTGCGCGGCGAGGACATTGAAGTCGCCTTGACCCATGCGGACCGCTCCCAGAGCGAGCAGTACTACAGCTTTGTCAACGGCCAGCACACGACCCAAGGCGGTACCCACCAGAGTGCCTTCCGCGAGGCCTTGGTCGCTACGATCCGCCAGTACTTCGGCAAACAGTACGACGCGGCAGACATTCGCC
This sequence comes from Schleiferiaceae bacterium, assembly GCA_964229925.1. Taxonomy (GTDB): domain Bacteria; phylum Bacteroidota; class Bacteroidia; order Flavobacteriales; family Schleiferiaceae; genus TMED14. The sequence continues at coordinate 2,573 of CAXRFY010000092.1, read as the reverse complement.
AGAGCGTCATCGGCGCCATTTCCGTCAAGGTGATCGAGCCTGTTTTTGAGTCGCAGACAAAGACCAAGTTGGGCAGCAACGATATGGGTCCGGAGGGTCCTACGGTCCGAACCTTCATCGGCAACTTCCTCCAGACGGAGCTGGACAACTTCTTGCACCGAAATCCCGAGGTCGCCGACGCCATCCAACGCAAAATCCTCCGCGCCGAGCGCGAGCGCAAGGAACTGTCCGGCATTCAAAAGCTCGCTCGCGAACGCGCTAAGAAGGCCAATCTGCACAACCGCAAGCTGCGGGATTGCAAGGTGCACTACAACGACATCAAGCACGAACGCCGCTTGGAGACCACGCTCTTCATCACGGAGGGCGATTCCGCATCGGGCTCCATCACGGCCTCGCGCGACGTACAAACCCAAGCCGTTTTTAGCTTGAAGGGCAAGCCTTTGAACTGCTACGGCCTGACCAAAAAAGTGGTCTACGAAAACGAGGAATTCAACCTCCTCCAAGCCGCGCTTAACATTGAAGACGGCATGGAAGAACTCCGCTACAACAACGTGGTCATTGCCACGGATGCGGACGTAGACGGCATGCACATCCGCTTGCTCCTGATCACCTTCTTCCTCCAGTTCTTCCCGGAGCTGGTGCGCGAAGGCCACCTCTACATTCTCCAAACGCCGCTTTTCCGCGTCCGCAACAAGCAGAAGACCATCTACTGCTACGACGAGAGCGAGAAGCAGAGCGCCATAGCTGAGTTGGGCGCCAAGCCCGAAATCACGCGCTTCAAAGGTCTGGGCGAAATTTCTCCTGGCGAGTTCAAGCTTTTCATTGGCGAAAACATTCGCTTGGAGCCCGTGATGCTGGGCAAAGAGCAAATCGATGCCCTCCTCGAGTACTACATGGGCAAGAACACGCCCGAGCGCCAAGAATTCATCATTGACCACCTCAAGGTGGAAAAAGACTTGATTGACCATGGATGAGCTGAATCCACAGGACCCCGAAGAAATCCTCCAGCCGGAGCAGGAGGAAGTTCTCGCCCAGGAGGAGGAGCGTCCGCAGGAGTCGCGCGTTCGGGGCATGTACCGCGAGTACTTCCTCGATTACGCCTCCTACGTCATCCTTGAACGTGCCGTACCGGCCTTGCAAGACGGCTTGAAGCCCGTACAGCGCCGCTTGATGCATGCCCTGAAGGAAATGGACGATGGCCGCTTCCACAAGGTGGCCAACGTGATTGGCCAAACGATGAAGTACCACCCGCACGGCGACGCCTCCATTGGCGATGCGCTGGTGCAGTTGGGTCAGAAAAACCTGCTCATCGACACGCAGGGCAACTGGGGCAACATTTACACGGGAGATTCAGCTGCAGCGCCGCGTTACATCGAAGCGCGGTTGAGCAAGTTTGCCTTGGAGGTTTCCTTCAACGCGAAAATCACCGAATGGCAAGCCAGCTACGACGGCCGGGCGAAGGAGCCTGTGACCTTACCCGTGAAGTTTCCTCTTCTCCTGGCCCAAGGCGTGGAGGGTATTGCGGTGGGTCTTTCGACCAAGGTGCTTCCGCACAACTTTATTGAGCTCATTGATGCCTCCATTGCACACCTCCGCGGCCGCAAGGTGGAGATCTTCCCGGATTTTCCGACGGGGGGCATTGCGGATTTCTCCCAGTACAACGATGGTGAGCGCGGCGGTCGCGTCCGTTGCCGTGCCAAGATTGCCGTAGACGACAAGAAGACGCTCGTCATCACGGAGATTCCGTTTGGAACGACTACGACCAGTGTCATTGACTCTATCATCAAAGCCAACGACAAGGGCAAGATCAAGATCAAGAAGATCGAGGACAACACGGCCGAGCACGTGGAGATTGTGCTGCATTTGGTGCCCGGTATTTCGCCGGATCAAACGGTGGACGCCCTCTACGCTTTCACGGCCTGTGAAGTGTCGATTTCGCCCCTGTGCTGTGTAATTGAGGACGACAAACCGCTGTTTACCGGGGTGTCCAACCTGCTCAAGCGTTCGACGGAGCATACCCTGGACTTGCTGCGGGCCGAACTCAGCATTCAGCTCAACGAGCTGCAAGAGCAGTGGCACTTCGCGAGCTTGGAAAAGATCTTTATCGAGAACAAGATATACCGCGACATCGAAGAGGCGGAGACCTGGGAGCAAGTGTTGGAGAACATTTGGGAAGGCTTAAAGCCCCACGTGGGCCATTTGCTGCGGGAAGTGACGGAAGACGATTTGGTCCGTTTGACGGAAATCAAGATCAAGCGCATCTCCAAATTTGACAGCGACAAAGCGGACGATCAGCTCGCCGCCCTCGAAGGCCGTATCGCTGAGGTCAAGCAACACCTGGATAACTTGGTGGACTACGCCGTGGAGTACTTCAAGAACCTGAAGAAGAAGTACAGCGCGGGCCGTGAACGCAAGACCGAAATCCGGAGCTTTGACACCGTCGTAGCCGCAAAAGTGGCCATTGCCAATGCCAAGCTCTACGTGAACCGCGAAGAAGGCTTCATGGGTACGGGCTTGAAGCGCGACGAGTACGTCTGCGATTGTTCGGACCTTGACGATATCCTGGTGATTCG
>CAXRFY010000091.1:0-2075 GCA_964229925.1 Schleiferiaceae bacterium | reverse complement strand
GTCAAGGCATTGGCATCTTGGATAACGGTCGTTCCTTGCTCACCGCTAACCTCCTTCAAGGTGTTGCGAATGCGCAACAACAGGACGATGAAGAGCAACAAGAACGCGCCCAAGATGTACAACAAGGTGGCATCCTCGCCTTCCGCCGCTACTGGAGCCGTTGGAGGAACATCTCCCGTCGGGCCGCCCGCAGGGGCTGCAGCTGGCGCATCGGTGTAGGCCAAAATGCTCTTGATATCCTCATCCGACAAGTTTTCAAAAGCCGTCATGACAGAACCGCCGTACTCCTCAAAAATGGCAATCGCATCTGCATCGCCACTAGCGCGGAGCTCCGCGTTGTTGCGGATCCAGGCCAAAAGCCATTCTTCCGAACGTCGTTCTGTCACCCCACCGAGCGCGGGACCGACCAATTTCTTGTCCAATTTGTGACAGCTGGCACAGTTGGCTTTGAAGAGTTTTTTGCCGAGTTCGGCATCCCCTTCCGCGTGGGCCGCGTAGGGTAAGGCGCTAACCATCAATGCGATAGTTAAAACGCGTACTACTTTGTTTGCGAAGAAGCGCATGCGTGTTGGCTTTTTACTGCGGTTCATAGGTACCATTTAAGGCAGTGCAAAAATACAACACAGCCGTTCCGGGCATTAAGGAAATCAACAGAGTTATTTCTAATTTAAAATCTGTCTAAATAAGGAATTCGACCCATCTTTTGTTCACCTTTGTACCCATGGTTAAACGCGTGATTTTCTGTCTTCTGTGCACCCTTCCCCTTTGGGCCTTCCAAGTACGTCAAACACCTAGCGTTGCGTCCTTGGAGCGAGATGCGCCCATGGACAGCGTCGTGATCGCTTCAGGGGTCGCTTTGGACTCGGCGTGGAGCCAAGAGCGTCGCATGATTGCCGCCGGCGTTTCGCAAGGGCGTTCGACCGACATGGAACGCTATACGATTCAAGTGTTCTCTGGAAAAAGAATGGAGGCTACCCAATGGTATGGGCGCCTCCAAGATTCGTTGGGCTCAGCAGCGGTTTTACTGCACTTTGACGAGCCAAATTTTAAAGTTTCCGTGGGCCTATACCCTATTCGCTTGGCCGCTGAGCACGATCTCAAGCGCTGGAGGGTTTCCTTTCCGCAGGCCTTTGTGGTGCGGGCACCCAACGTTCAGGCCGGCAAGTGAGACTTGACCTGCTGCACGATGGTTTGCGCAGGTAGCACTCCCGACTGACGCCATAGGATTTTACCGTCTTTAAATAGGGCGAGCGTAGGAACGCCCTGTACCTGATAGGCTTGTGAAATAGCCGGGTTGCGGTCCACATCAATCTTCACTACGCGCACCGAACCGTCCAGGGTTTTGGCCACGTCGACCAAGATGGGCGCCAGCGCCTTGCAGGGGCCACACCAGGTAGCGAAAAAGTCCACGAGCACGGGCTGATCGCCCGTGACGAGGTCTTTGAACTTGGCAATTTCGGCCATGGTTTACGTATGGTTAAGGCTTGACAAAAGGCTCGCTCGCACTCCAGGCCATGAAGCCCCCTACTAAGTGGTGCACGTTGGTAAAACCGGCTTGCTTGAGCTGGTTCAAGGCCTTGCCGCTGCGACCGCCAGAACGGCAGTAGAGGTAGATGGCTTGGTCCTTGTCTTGGCCGTAGGCGGCTTCCATTTGGGCTGCGAAGTCCGCGCTGTAAAAGTCCACATGCGCAGCACCTTCGATCATGCCTTCTGCGACTTCGGCATCAGTCCGAACGTCCACCAGCACATGCCCCGCATGCGCCGCTTTGAAGCCAGCCACATCCAGGTTTTCAGCCTGAGCAGCGGGGGCCTCCGAAGTAGCCGGAGCGGTTTCCGTCGCTTGGCCGCAGGCCGTAGTCGTCGTAAAGGTCAAACCCAAGATGGCAGCGCCCACGAGGGTGCGCAACTTGGTCCAGGAGCCGGCGTTGATCACTTTGGTATATCCCATTTTTTCGAGGTTTTGTTTGGCTGCCGAGGCGCGCATGCCGCTGGCGCAGCAGAGCACGATTTCGGTATCCGTGTCCTTAATTTTCTTGGGCAAGGTAGCAATGCTGTTCAAGGGAATGTTGATGGCC
>CAXRFY010000090.1:0-2521 GCA_964229925.1 Schleiferiaceae bacterium | reverse complement strand
GGTGGCCATAGCGTCCGGAAAAGGCGGCGTGGGCAAGTCTACCGTCACGGCCAACCTCGCGGTTACGTTGGCCGGCATGGGCTTCAAAGTGGGCGTCCTCGACGCGGACATCTACGGGCCTAGCATGCCTTTGATGTTTGACGTGGTGAGCGACAAGCCCGGCGCGATAGAAGTGAACGGCGTTCGTAAGATGGAGGCCATTGAGTCCTATGGCGTTAAGGTCATGTCCATCGGCTTCTTTGCGGGGACAGATCAGGCGGTCGTTTGGCGCGGCCCCATGGCGACCAAGGCTTTGAACCAAATGCTCCAAGAGACCCATTGGGGCGCGTTGGATTTCTTACTCATCGACTTGCCTCCGGGTACGGGCGACATCCATTTAAGCATGGTGCAGGCCCTTCCCATCACGGGGGCTGTCGTGGTATCCACTCCTCAAAATGTCGCGCTGGCCGATGCGCGCAAGGGGGTGGGCATGTTCCAAATGGACGCCATCCAAATTCCCGTCCTCGGCATAGTGGAGAACATGGCCTACTTCACCCCGGCCGAATTGCCCGATAGGAAGTACTACCTCTTTGGCAAGGAGGGCGCGCAACAATTGGCCCATCAGCTTCAAGTGCCCTTCCTGGGCGAAATTCCCTTGGTTCAGAGCATTCGCGAAGCCGGTGACGTGGGCCACCCCGCCGCGCTTCAGCCCAGCGGCCCCAACCCCGAGGCCTTTGCCGCGGTGGCGCAAAACATGATTTCTTCGTTGGCAGACCGCGTCGAGAACCTTCCCCCTACAGAAGCGGTTCGTATTACGACAATGGCTGGCTGCAAAACCAAACCCCGCACCGTATGAGCGACCTCGAATCCCGCGTTCTGACCGCCCTGGATGAAATTCGTCCCTTCCTGCAAAACGATGGGGGAGATATTCAATTGGCCGAAATCACGCCGGATTTCAACGTCCACGTCCGATTGCTCGGAGCCTGCGCGGGCTGTTCCGTCAATCAAATGACCCTCAAAAACGGGGTGGAAACGACGATTAAAAAACACGCCCCCGAAGTGCAGGGGGTGCATCACCGCCATGACTGACATTCGGCAGCATCTGGTTGTGCTGCTCGCTGGTGATTCCGGCGACGGCATTCAGCTCTTGGGATCTCAGCTCATTCGAGCCGCGGCCCAAAGCGGCCAGGATGTGCGCACGCTCAGCGACTTCCCCGCAGAAATTCGGGCCCCACAGGGCACCGTGGCCGGGGTGTCTGGATTTCAGTTCCAAATGGCCGCCGAAACCATTTTTGACCCAGGCGATGCCGCTGACGTCTTCGTCGCCTTCAACGTGGCAGGCTGGATCAAGCACAAGCACAAACTCAAGCCTGGCGGACTGCTACTGGCATCCGCCGAGGGCTTTGACGCACGCTCCATGGCTATCGCGGGACTGGCTCCGGACGAGACGCCCCTGGAGGACGCCAAGCACAGCCACCAGGTTCTGGAACTCGACGTCAAGAAGATCACCTTAGAGGCCTTGAAGGAATCGGCCTTGAGCACGAAGGAAAAGAACCGCGCCAAGAACATGACGGTCCTGGGAGTGCTTACCTGGATGTACGGGCTCTCCCCGATGGCTATGGAGGCGGATCTTTCGCGTCAATTTTCGGGAGACATTGGAGAGGCCAACCTCCTGGCGTTCCGAGCGGGCTACCACTTAGGGGAAACGGCCGAATGGACCGCCTACCGCAAGGAAGTGCCCCAACGAAGTGCGGCCCCCGGGACGTACAAAACGATTTCGGGCAGCCAAGGCATTGCCCTGGGTATCGCCGCGGTCGCTCACCAACTCGGTCGCCAAGTGCTCTATGCCGGCTACCCCATTACCCCCGCCTCCGACATCTTGCACGAAGTGGCGCGCATGCGTCCCAATGGGGTGCTCACCTTTCAGGCCGAAGACGAAATCGCCTCAGTCACTGCTGCCATTGGCGCCTCCTTTGCGGGCAATCTGGGCATTACCGCCTCTTCCGGGCCGGGCATCAGCCTGAAAGGGGAGGGGCTCGGGCTCGCCGTCATGCTTGAGCTGCCTTTGGTCATTGTAAACGTGCAGCGCGGTGGCCCCAGCACAGGCCTGCCGACCAAAATGGAGCAATCCGATTTGCTGCAAGCCCTCTACGGCCGCCATGGCGAAGCTCCCATGCCCGTCCTGGCCATCAAGCGCACCGGTGAGGCCGTCGACGATCTACAGCTCGCAGCCAAAATTGCCGTCGAGGCCATGACGCCCGTCCTCGTGCTTTCGGACGCCTACATCGCCAACAGCGCGGAGCCCTACCGACTGCCATCCCCCGCCGATTGGGCGCCCATCGTCCCCAATGCGGTTCAAGGCCAAGCGCCCTACAGCCGCAACGCGGAAGGCGTTCGCCCTTGGGTGGCCCCCGGAACCCCAGGAGGCGAGCACCGCATTGGCGGCTTGGAGTCGGAAGCAGAAACCGGCAACGTCTCCTACGACCCGGCTAACCACCAGGCGATGATTCGGGCACGCGCCCAAAAAGTTCAAGCGGTCACC
>CAXRFY010000089.1:0-4469 GCA_964229925.1 Schleiferiaceae bacterium | reverse complement strand
AGCCGTGTAAGATGAAGTGCATGGGGCGCTAAGCGCTGTTTGGTGGTTAGTTGGTTTGAATGGGGGGACTTGAGAAAATTACGAGAAGTCCTTGATTGGGCAAAAGGGTAAAAGGGTTCAAGGGTTCAAGGGTTCAAGGGTTCAAGGGTAAAAGAGGCATTACTTCATTCAACTAGCCAACAAACTAACTAACCAACTAGCCAACAAACCAAGTCTAATCACCCTAGCCCCAAAACGCGCCGCAGGCGCTCCCTCGCCCCCAAACGCGCCGCAGGCGCCCCCTAGCCCCCAAACGCGCCGCAGGCGCTCCCTAGCTCCAAAGCGCGCCGCAGGCGCTCCCTAGCCTCCTAACGCGCCGCAGGCGCTCCCTAGCTCCCAAGCGCGCCGTAGGCGCTCCCTAGCCCCCAAACGCGCCGCAGGCGCTCCCTGGATTCCCCTCAGGCCAAAAGCATCCAACCCGCCATGAGGGCCATGGCACCGTCTTCTACGATGGTCACAAAGCTCATGGGCAAATTGAAGACATCCCCCAGGCAGGCACACTGAATTTTGCGCTTGTTCAAATTGGATTGAATGACCGAACCCGCACCCAAGACCATCAAAACAAACGTGATGACATTGGTAGCGAACGGTTGAAAATCTACCAAATAGGCCATGCCCAACGCCAGTTCCACAAAGGGGTACACGTAGCCCCAGGTGGGCCATGCGCCTGCGACCCAGTCGTACATTCGATACGATTCGGCAAAGCCTTTCACGTTCAACAGCTTGAAGAAGCTAAACACCAAGAAAAAACCCGCCATAAAGTGGCGCATCCACTCCATGCCGTTCCAGCTGCCCCATTGGAGCGCGCCGGTCACCAGCAAAAGCATCCCCACAATGAGGAGCAATGGCTTGTAGGTTTCAAAAAACGATCGCTCCTTGGACCTCAACGCGGTAGCCGGAGCGGATGCTGCGACGGGAGCCACGGGCTGAACGGCCGAAAGGACGTAGGGTCCCGCCACATTCAAAGCGGCTTGGAGTTCCTCCAGCGTGAAAGATTTTTCCAGGCTGAGCCTGGCTTGTGGCGCTTCCAATTGCACGTGGGCTTCGTGCACACCCTTCAGGGATTCAAATGCTTTTTTAGCACGTGCCACACAGCCGCCGCAGGTCATGCCAGAAATGATAAATTCGCGGTTCTCCATGGCACAAAGATCGCACATCCTTCGAACCCTTGTGGTAACCTTCGTCACCTTGCTCCCTTTGGCGAGCTGGGGCCATTCGGCTTCGGCCTTCTCAGAGCCGGATAGCCTGCGCTGGTCAGACATCGTTCAGCTGTACGAGGGCCGCTTGGGCGAGCGCTACCAGGGGGGCGGCAAGCAGCCCGGTGGCTTTGATTGCTCGGGCCTGCTCTATTGGGTCTATGGCCAAATGGACCAAACGCTTCCCGCCAGCAGCCGCGGCTATGCGAACGAGGGCGAGAAGATTGCGCGAGACAGCATTCGGGTGGGGGATTTCTTGCTGTTTTCGGGCCGAAACGCCTCCGAAATAGGCCACGTCGGACTCTGCGTGGGCAAAGACAGCACAGGCATCTACATGCTGCACAGCGCCACGCACAGCGGTGTTTTGATTGAAAATTGGGTCGGCCAAGCCTATTACGAAAGGCGCTACCTAGGAGCCCGACGGTTATTCTACTACCGCCCATGAGAGCCCTCCTGAGCCTCTTCGGCCTGTCGTTCCTGACCTGGAGCTGCGGCTCACGATTGCAAGGCGGACCGGCTTGTCTTCCTGCGGCGTTAGATGGATTTCAATCGTGGTGCTGCGCCTCGAGCGCCCACGTCGACGAATACCAGTTCCAAGGTCAGCCCGTCTACCTCTTTGAACCTGGAACCTGCGGGGCCGATATGCCCACCTATGTTTTAGATGCGCAGTGCGACACCTTGGGATTTTTGGGTGGGTTTGCAGGTTTCACCCAAATCCAAGGGCTAGACTTTGCGTCAAATTCCAGTTTTCAGGGGACTATTTGGCACAATTGAGCGCGCCGCAGGCCCTACCTTTAGGGCTATGATTTTTGGCTTGATTCGAGAGGGCAAAACGCCCCCAGACCGACGTGCAGTGCTCAACCCCGCTCAATGCGCGCACTTGATCGCTCAAGGGCATCAGGTGGTCGTTGAACCGAGCTCCATCCGCTGCTATCCCGACGCTGACTACAGCGCAGTGGGCTGCACACTCAGCAGCGATCTTAGCACCTGCGATGTCCTCCTCGGCGTCAAGGAGGTCCCCATCGCGGAACTGCACGAAGGTGCCACCCATTTTTTCTTTTCACACACCTACAAGGAGCAGCCCTACAACCGTGGGTTGCTGAAGGCCTGTTTGCAGAAAAACGTTCGGCTCATCGATTGGGAACTCCTCAAGCAGAACGGACAGCGCGTGATTGGATTTGGCCTCTATGCCGGTTTGGTAGGTGCTTACGAAACCCTGCGCGGTTTTGCGCTGCAGCAAGGCCACACCGCCCTGCCTGCGGCCGCGGAACTTGGCTGGGTGGCCGACCTCAAAGCACACTTGAACGCTCATCCCAAAGGATCCTGGAAAGTCGTCCTCACCGGCACGGGCCGTGTGGGCCAAGGGGCCAAAGAAATGCTCCTCGCCGGCGGCTTTGAGGAGGTGAGCCCGGAAGACTTCTTGACGCACTCTGCCGGGAATCGTCCGGTATTTACCGTCCTGGACACGAAGCACTATGTAACGCGTCACGACGGACAGCCCTACGACAAGGCGGATTTCTATGCCCACCCGGAGGCCTACCGCTCCAGCTTTTTCCCTTATGCTTGTGCGGCCGATGTCTACATTCCTTGCCACTATTGGGCCGAAAACAGCCCTTCCTTTTTCACGGCCGCAGAGGCACAGGACCCTGCCTTCTCGTTGAAATTTATCGGGGACATCAGCTGCGATATTGCGGGCCCTATCCCCTCTACCCTCCGTCCCAGCACCTTGTCGGACCCCTTCTACGCCTGGGATGCCGCTAGTGGCGCAGAAGTGCCCCTGGGCACCCCCGGCAGTGTGGGCGTACTCGCCGTAGACAACCTCCCCAGTGCCGTTCCAGGCGATGCCACCACTGGCTTTGGCGAACAGTTTACGCAAGGGGTCCTTCCAGCCCTCACCTCTGGCGATGCCGAGGGTATGCTGGACCGCGCCACCGAAACCCAGAACGGTCGCCTGCACGGTCGGTTTAGCTACCTGTCGAGCTATGTGCATGCTCTGGATTTCCCCGCGTGGACATCCTCCGATTGGGAGGCCGCCCTGGACCAGGGACTGGCCGATTCGCATGCTAAGCTGCACCATCTAGCCTCACTCAACGCGGCTCCCACCTTTGAAAATACGGTGGTCGCTCTGGAAGAATTGAGCGATTCCCTGGATGGCGTAACCGAGCGCTTGTTTAATTACAATTCGGCCTGCACAACGTCTGAAATTCAGGCGCTTACTAAAGCGTATTCGCCCAAATTGGCGGCCTTGAGCAACGACATTCGGATGCATCCCGAGCTGTTCGCCCGCATTAAAACGGTGTACGAAGCGGCCCCAGCACTGGATGCAGCCTCTCAGATGCTCTTGGAAAAGACCTACAAAGGCTTTGTTCGGAATGGCGCCTTGCTGGACTCCGAGGCCCAAACCCGCCTGCGCGCCATCGATGAACGCCTGGGCCAAGCGAGCTTGGAATTCTCTGAACATGTTTTGAATGATACCGAGGCTTGGCACCTCCCCGCCAGTGAAGCCGACCTCGCCGATCTGCCGGAAGCTGTGGCGCACATGGCGCGCGAGGCGGGCAAGGCTAAGGACCTCGACCATGCCGTATTCACGCTCGACGCCCCGCTCTACCTGGGGGTCATGACACATTCGCCCGATCGCAACCTGCGTGAAACCCTCTGGCGCGCGTATGCCCAGCGGGGCGCCCGCGGTGACGCCAACGACAACCGGGCGTTGACGGTGGAGATTGCGGAGCTGCGCCGCGAACGCGCGCAGCTCTTGGGCTACCCCAGCCACGCTGCCTTTGTCCTCGAGGAGCGCATGGCCGGAACCCCAGAGACCGTGACGGACTTTTTAACCGATCTAGCCACCAAGGCACTGCCTGCCGCCCAGCGCGACGTGCAGGCCTTGCGCGACTTTGCCGCGGCAGAGCTAGGATTAGCCGATGTGCAGCGCTGGGACGCGGCCTACGTGAGTGAAAAGTTCAAGAAAGCGACCCTCGAATTTGACGACGAAACGACCAAGCCCTATTTCCCGCTTCAACGCGTCGAAGCCTGGGCCTTTGCCGTGGCCGAGCGCCTCTATGGCTTGACCTTTACGCCCTCTCACGCCCCTACCTACCACCGCGACGCGCGGGTCTTTGATGTCAAAGACGCGGAGGGCGAGTGGGTCGCCCATCTCCATGCGGATTGGCATCCGAGGAAAGGCAAACGCAACGGCGCCTGGATGACCAGCTACCGAGCAGCCCGGGTGAAGCA
>CAXRFY010000088.1:0-9654 GCA_964229925.1 Schleiferiaceae bacterium | reverse complement strand
TCCAGAACCTTCGGCAATATTAAGGTGGATGGAAAGCGTTGCTCGTAAAAGTTGATTTTTTAGATATAGCTCACGGCTAAAAAAGGAGTGGTAACTAAGTTCATGAACTTTCAAAAAGAAGCCCTGGCTTGAATGCCAAACACGTAAAGAGGTATAGTCAATCATGTCCACAAGGACCGCCAAATTTTCCCCCTAACCGGTAAAAAACGGAACTAAGTACTTAGGGTCCGGCAGACTCGCCACCAAGCTTCAGGGCGAAGCCCGTGCACTCTAGCTCTCTAGCCCTCAAGCTTCAGGGCGAAGCCCGAGCCCTCTAGCCCTCTAGCCCTCTAGCCACAGGGCAAAGCCCGAGCCCTCTAGCCCTCTAGCCCTCTAGCTCTCTAGCCACAGGGCGAAGCCCGTGCTCTCTAGCTTCCTAGCCCTCTAGCCAAAAAAAAGCCCGACACTTTCGCGCCGGGCCTTTTCGGGTATAAACGTTTGGAACGTTTAGTAGGTCTTGTACAGTTCTTCGGGAGAACCTGCAGGATTGGTTGAGTAGCTGATCTTCAAAGCCTGCGCCTTGCGGAGCTCTTGCTTCAAGTCAGAGATCAAGCCCATTTTCACGTCGATGTCAGCCTTGATGGAGACGGTGAATTTGGGACGCTCAGCCTCGTTGATTTCCTCGCGCTTGAGGATAACAAACGACTGCACATCGCCCACGCTGCCCAACTGATCGTCCAGCTGGATGCGGGGTTCAGAACCGTAGAGTTCGGTATTACGAGGAGCACCCATGTAGATGTAGGTGGTCAAATCCTTTCGGTCCAACTTCTGAATCTCCGTGGCCTTGGGCTTCTTCACTTTAACCAAAAGCGTAACCTCGCGCATCGTGGTGGTTACCATGAAGAAGAAAAGCAACATGAAGACGATATCGGGCAAAGATGCCGTCGATACGGGTGGAGTCTCTTTGGATTTTTTCTTGCGAATCTGTGCCATTATCCTCCTACACTTACAGGTTCAGCCTCAGAAATGAACTGAGGATACACCTCAGAAATTGCCGCTTGGCCTTCCTCGTTTAACAGATCAAAGGGACGGCCGAACTTACGTTCAGCCAATTCATTGCGAAGCTCAGAGTACGCCCCCAACAATTCGTTGCGCACCTTCACAAACATGTCGTAGTTGGTGCCACGGTCGTTTTGCAGAGAGATGATCGCCTTAGTGGGATTTTCAGAGCTCCTGGGGTCACGGGCGCCACGGCAGTCCTCGCAAGAGCCATCTCCGTTGTTATCAATGAACAACTTCGTAGCTGCACGCAAGTCTTCGAGCTCCATGTACTCCTCCTCAACCAGCAACTGGTTGTTGGAGTTTACCAAAACAACGAAAATGTTCTTCTCGCGGATCTCATTATTATCGGGTGGTGGCTCTTCTGACCACGGCGGTAATTTGACCATCAAGCCCTTATCCACGTCCATCGTCGTGGTGACGAGGAAGAAGATCAAGAGCAGGAAGGCGATATCCGCCATTGACCCTGCATTGATTTCCGGAATTGCACGTTTATTTCTAGCCATGAGGCAAGAATTATTTACGAATACGAGACAAAGAAGAATACACAACCGCGCCAACGGCCAACAAGAAACAGATGTAGAAGGCGTTTAGGCCTGTTGACACCCATTTCGTAGTAGACTCGTCTACGTTGTTGTAGAGCGCAAAGTCCGAGCCGTCTGCCAAGACATAGCTCAACACAAAAACGGCTGCCAAAACACCCAAGCTTTTACCTGCATTGCGCAGGCCAACTGGGTTAATCAACATACCATTTACTGCGCTGGCTACGGCCAACAAGGCAGCAACCACAACCAACACAACAGTCAATACAACTGCTGAGGTGACCATGCCGTCTGAACTTGAGAACCAGATTCCCAATGTGGGAATCGCACCTGCCAATCCTGCTAGCACGGCGGCTCCCATGGAAATTACCCGCACGTTTTTCATATCTAGCTAAGGATTACTTGTTCTTTTCTTGATAAGCAGCAACCATATCCAAGAAGGAGATAGAAGCGTCTTCCATTTTGTTGACGATGTTGTCAATCATAGCGATGATCAAGTTGTAGAAAACTTGGAGGATCATAGCCGTGATCAAACCGAATACCGTGGTCAAAAGTGCCACTTTAATACCACCAGCTACCAGTGAAGGAGAGATATCGCCTGCCGCTTCAATCGCGTCGAAGGCATCAATCATACCGATAACCGTACCCATGAAGCCCAACATCGGAGCCAAGGCGATGAACAAAGAGATCCAAGAAACGCCGCGCTCAAGCTTGCCGTTTTCAACGGAACCCACAGAAACGATGGCCTTGTCGACCATGTCGATGCCTTCGTTCATTTTGTCCAAACCGTTGTAGAAGATGGAAGCCACAGGACCGCGGGTGTTGCGGCAAACCTCCTTGGCAGCTTCAACACCACCGTTGTTCAAAGCGGCTTCAACGTCTGCCAACAACTGGTCGTTGTTAGAGGTAGACATGGCCAAGTAGATAATACGCTCAATGACCAACGCCAGACCCAATACGAGGGCCAACAATACGAAGGACATGAAGAAAGGTCCACCATCGATGAACTGCTTCTTCAACACTTGGGTAAAGCTTGCTTCTTCTTCAGTAGCAGCTTCTTCACTCACAACTTCTTCAGCAGCGGCGGTAGAATCCGTAGCGGCAGTAGCGTTAGAGTCAGCGGCAACCGTTTCGTCAGCGGCAACCGTTTCGGTAGCAGCGGCTTCGGTCGCATCTTGAGCGAAGGCGCTAGAGCTAAACATTACACCTGCTACGAGCAACAGGGCGAAAACCTTTTTCATGGGTTTTTGGGCGAGGTTAGATTAAACAAATTAATGTAAGAGGGACAAAAGTAGGGGAATTGGACCTACCTCCCAAAGGGCGCACAAAAAGAAATGGTTAAGTCTATTTGTTGACCGCCATTTGGAGCGCGTTCGCGTCCCAGTCGGGCGTGTCTAGAATAGCCTCGAGGGCATCGGCCGGATCGCTGACGACCGTCCAAAGCTGGAGGTGCTCCGGACGCATGAAATCTTCCTCGACCATTCGCTCAAGCATCTGAAGCTGAGGGTCGTAGAAGCCATTTTGGTTCACGATGACGATGGGCTTGAGGTACTGGCCCAAACGCTTCAATGTGATGGCCTCCAACAATTCTTCCAAGGTGCCGCAGCCGCCAGGGAGGGCAATGAGGCCTTCGGTGTTGGCGAGCAGGAGTTGCTTGCGTTCGGACATCGTGTCCACAAAAATGAAATCCTCCACGAGGGGATGGTTCATTTCGATGTCTTTCAGGAAGTTGGGCATGACGCCGTGCGCAACGCCCCCGCCTTCGATGATGGAGGTGGCAATGTGCCCCATCAAGCCCGTCTTGCCGCCGCCAAACACGAGTTCCGCCCCGTGGGCGATAAAGGCATCTGCGAGGCGTTCAGCGCCTTCCATGTAAATCGGATTCGTCTTCGCCGAACCGGCGCAATACACCGTGACACGAGCCCCTTTTAAAGATTTCATGGGCGGGATTTTGAGGCGTTTCTGAGAGCTTCCAACTCTTGGGCGAGGGCTTCCGCCTCGGCCGTTTTGAGATCCGCTTTCGCGCGATTCACTTTGGAGAGCTCAAAAGCTTCCTGCAATTTCTGTTTGTAAAGGGCCTCGAGCTTTTCCTCTTGACTCTTTGGTTTTAGCCATCCGAACATGGCCACAAAGTTACGCGATGGGCTTTCGGTAAAAGAGGCCGGCGATGGCATTCGTCACTAGACCAGCCACCGGCGCAAAAAGAGCCGACTGCGTAGCATAGCTTTTAAAGTTGAAATAGGCGGCAGCCTCCTCGGGAGTGGCCTCCCCAGAACCCACAGAAAACGCAATGAAATCGTCAAAGAAACTAGGGTTGACGTAGGTGAAGAAAAAGTACAAGGAGGGAATGGATAGGGCGCCCACCATGAGGCCCATGATGCCCCCTAGTTTGAGGCCCTCCCAGTAGGTCCAGTCGCTGCCTAATTCGGCCCGGCGGTAACGCAAAGCCCAAACCATAATGGCGACGGCCGGAATAAAGAAGAGGTTGTCGTAGAGCAAAAATTGATCAATGTGCACCGTGTGAAGGCCCAGGAGGAACTCCATAATGAGCCACGAAAGGCTCACGAGGGCAAACATCATGGAAAAGCGAAAGGTCGTCAGCATAGGTAGAAAGGTTTGAGCGAATGTAGTAGCAGCAACGGTGAAATTTCAACCAAAGTGTGTGAGCGATTCAACTCTTTGATGCAACGATGCTTAAAAGGTTGCAAGGCCGCGTATTTTTGCAGCATGAAACGCGCCTTACTTTGGACAGTTGTCCTATTAACGTCATCGACGATTGGCTTTTTATACTACATCGGCTTTTTCATGAGCCTGGAAGTGAAAGAAGGTCCAGAGGGTGGCTACCTCCTCGGCGGCTTTTACCATACCGGGCCTTACGAAGAAGTGGGTGAGACGTTTCTACGCGCGAAGGCAGCTGCGGATTCTTTGGGTTTCCCAACGGATACATTGGTTGGCTGTTACTTCGATGATCCCAACACGGTCGAAGCGGATAGTTTACAGAGCTTTATTGGTGCTGTACTCGCTTCGGGCGACTTCTCCTATGTGGGCAATATCGATCCGGGACACCTGGAAATCCATGCTATTTTCGAAGGCCAAGCCTTGTATGTGGACTTTCCGTTGAAGAACGATTTATCCATGATTGTAGGGGCCATTCGCGTCTATCCATTTTTGACCAAAGAAGCTGAAAAGCGTGGCTTCGAAACCGGTCAAGTCTACGAAATTTATTCTGAGAATACGATACGCTACGTCTTCCAAACCTACCCCGTAGCCCAAGAAGCCAGTGACTCCTTTTGGGAGTTGGTGGACGATTCTGGCGACCTAGGGGAATAGGACTACCTTTACCTCCTTGAAAACATTTAATGACTTAGGTCTTGCGTCTCCATTGTTGGACGCATTGGCCGATCAGGGCTATCAGAGCCCCACTCCTATCCAAGCTCAAGCTATTCCTCCCGCGCTCGAAGGACGCGACATTCTGGGAACGGCCCAAACAGGAACCGGCAAAACTGCCGCCTTTACCCTGCCCATCCTCCAGCAGCTCATGCCGGTTGCGACGCATCCAGGGAAGCGCCCCATTCGGGTGCTCATTTTGACGCCCACCCGCGAGTTGGCCCTTCAAATTGACGAAAGCATCGGCCTCTATGGCGCCCATTTGAAGCTCAACCATGCCGTCATCTTCGGAGGCGTCGGCCAGAAGCTCCAAACGGACGCCTTGCGCCGAGGTGTGGACCTTTTAACCGCTACGCCGGGCCGTCTATTGGACCTCATGGACCAAGGCTTTGTAGACCTTAAACATTTAACGCACTTCGTGTTGGACGAAGCGGACCGAATGCTCGACATGGGCTTCATACACGACGTCAAGAAGGTCATCGATAAACTGCCTAAGAAGCGTCAAACGCTCTTCTTTTCGGCCACTATGCCCAAAGAAGTCGTAGCCCTGAGCGACCAGCTGCTGCACAATCCCGTTCGCGTTGCCGTTGCACCCGTTTCTACCACGGCAGAGACGGTTCAACAGAAAATTTTCTTTGTAGACCAGAAGACCAAACGCTTCTTGCTGCGCGATTTGTTGCAGGACAGCGCGGAGGAAATTCCGTCCGTTCTCGTCTTCACGCGCACCAAACACGGCGCAGATCGCGTGGTGAAAGATTTGGTCAAGGCCGGTATATCCGCCCAAGCCATTCACGGCAACAAGAGCCAAAATGCGCGTCAAAACGCTTTGAGCAATTTTAAGTCGCGCGAGACGCGTGTCCTCGTCGCCACGGACATTGCTGCGCGGGGCATCGACATTGACGAACTCACGCACGTCATCAATTTTGAAATTCCAAACATCCCCGAAACCTACGTTCACCGCATTGGACGAACGGGCCGTGCAGGTCTGAGTGGCGTGGCGTGGTCCTTTGTCGACAAGGAAGAGCGCCCCTACCTGAAGGACATTCAGCGCTTGATAAAGATGGACCTTCCCGTAGAGGAAAACCACGCCTATCCTCCCGGAACAGCGGTGGAAGGCGCTTCAACCTCTTCCGATTCAAACGCTTCTGAAGCGCCCGCAAAGGGCCGAAGCCCACGCAACAGCGCATCCTCTTCCGAGGAAGGCGCTCCCAAAAAACGCCGCAGCCGTGGCGGCCGCAACCGTCGGAAGCCTGCTTCTAATGAAGGCTCAGAAGGTGGACGCTCCGAAGGGCGCAGTGAGGGTCGTAGTGAAAATCGCTCCCCACGCGAAGCACGTGAAGGCCAAGATGGCGCACGTGAACCTCGCGCAGAAGGAGGCAACCGCCGCCGAGGGGGCCGCAACCGTCGCCCGTCAGGGGATAGTCAACGTCCCGAAGGTGCCCGAACTGAAGGCACGCGCAGCTCCGGAAACCGTGAAGATGGCGCGCGCAATGAGAGCACGCGCACCGAAGGCAGTCGCTCATCGTCATCGCGCGGTCGTGGCGGACGCAACCGCTCCGGCGCTGGCACTAGTTCCACTTCAGGCGGTCCCAAAAAGGGCCAAAAGCGTTCCAGCGGACCAAACCGTCCTTCATTGGGTGACCGCACCGCGGCCGGCCAAAAATCAGGTTCCGACAAGAAAAAAGGGGGCTGGCTTGGGCGTCTTTTTGGGGGCTAGAGAGCACGCGCTACGCGCTGTGGCTAGAGGGCTAGAGAGCACGCGCTACGCGCTGTGGCTAGAGGGCGCAGCTTGCCTACATAAAGTCTTTGCCCCCTCTACTGCACTTGAAGCCGCTCCACAAAAAGTTGCCCCTTAGACGTCTCTGCCCGGATCACATAGATGCCGGCGGGGATGCCTTGACTGCTCCAAGAAACATTCGATGACGACGGCTTATTAGACCAAAGCATTCGGCCATCCGCCGTCCACATTTGAACATTCAGTAGCGTGGCATTTGGAGATGTGAGTTCAATCCTATCCCCCACTCGAAGGAGCTGAATGGCATTCGCGTCCGTTTCTGGAACGCCAATGCCCGAAATTACCACTTGACTTTGAGCACTATCCGCGGTGCATGCATTGTAGGCCATGCATAAAACGGTGTAGGTACCATTTGAAGCGTACACATGACTAGCCGTGCTATCGGTGGCGCTCAAGGTTTGCCCATCCCCAAAGTCCCAATACACAGAATCCACCGCTGAGTTGAGGGAGAAATACGCAGAATCCAAGAAACTCGCAGTGGAAAAAGAGGCGGAAAGCGCGTCACAGAGCGTAATGGTCGCACAGAGGCTGTCGGTGCTGCACGCATTGAAGGCCACCCCGCAAATCATGTAGGTGCCGGGTGCGCTGAAAATGTGTTGAACCGATGAAGAGGTATCTGAGATACCAGAACCATCGCCAAAATCCCAGTAGATGGAGTCTGCATGTAGACTTGAATTTGAGAGGGTCAACGTGGTATTGGAAGTCAGCCACTGGAAGGCCAAGGTTGGTGCCAGGCAAGGATTGATATCCACGCGCTGGGCGTACGGACGGCCGTTGCCGGTTCGGTCTTCGACCCACGCCCCGATCGCTAGGCCGTTGTGAATGGGAAGGAGGTCGATTCGGCTCTTTGTGCCGTTCGAATTGGTGGCAAAATCCATTTCGGCAGGCGTATTCAAGAAATTCCCGAGCGTATCCAATTCCACCAAAAGCACATCCTTGGGGAAGACGCCGTTGCTGTTGCCATCCGACACCAGGAAGACTGGGTGATCGTTCCAAACGTGCAAATGGCCGCGGTGCGAAATGTCCGATGTACCAATCGTGTAGACCACTTGCGCATTGGTGCCTAAAAGTCGAGCGCCTGTATGGGCATGGAGCTTTTGCACGGATTCCCCCATATTCCCTTGACTCGACGTGGTCATCTCCGCAATGGCCCAGAGGTATTTGGAATCATCTCCTCGCGCCAAACGCATATTGCGCTCATACAGCGTGTTTTGGGTTCCAAAATCCACCCCATTAGCCCCCCAAGGCAAGGTGCCATCCGGGTTGATGCGCTGGATAAAGGATTGTAAGCTCAATCCCTGAGCGCCCCCATACCCAAAGTAGGCCGTATCGCCTCGGTGAATGAAATCGTAGCGATTGAACGAATACGTATACCAACCATTCGACAAAGCCACTGGGCTGGTCCAAACGGCCGTACCCGCTGTGCTGTAGCAATGTGCATAAGGAAGTGCGGAAGGCGAAAACCCTGCTTTGTCGTGGAAGACGAACATGAATTTGCTGTTGCTCATTTCGATGAATTCGCCGGGCCAGGATTGATGTGATGAAACGGTCGGAGTCACCGTAATCGGTGTCGTCCATTGGGCAACCCCCGTGGAAGAGTACTTCTGAATGACGGCATGGCTGGCCGGCAGGTAGGCCGTGATTAGATCGCCTGAAGCAAGTGGCAACAAACGCACGCAGTACCCTTGCCCTAAGGTGATGCCATTCGTCCCCCACTGCTTGGTGCCCGAGGGGCTGACCTTGTGCACGCGAGCATCCCCATTTCCACCCGTTCCGGTTATACCGAGGTAGACATTGTTGGTGTTATCAACGGCCATGTCCCACAGTGAGGTAGACGTGCTCATTCCAATCGTATTATCGACGATCATCCCATTGGGGCCAAACTGCGGTGTACCACTCGTGTCCAAAAGCTGCAATCGCAACTCGTAATAGGTCGGCCCAGAGACAGGCGCCCAAAACGCGATATACGTTCGGCCGTCATCCGTCGCAACCGTCATCATGTCGTCTGTATTCACATTAGCCGCCAACGTATTGAGGGCCGTGTTGGTGGTCCACTGAGCGTGAAGCGCGGAACAAAGGGCCGAAAAGAGGAGAAGGATAGTGTTTTTCATAGTAGGGTGTGTGCCTAAAGGTACACGAGGTAGCGGTTGATCGGTTCTCACCTACCTTCGCCCAAAGCACACGCACTACCCATGAAAAACATTGCCATCACTCTAGGCGCTGCCATCGCAGGCATGCTGCTCAACGGGCTGTTGATTACCTACAGTTCCTATTTTGTAGCACCCCCGGCAGGTGCGGATTTGACGACCGAAGCTGGATTGCAGGCCGCCATGCATTTGATGGAGCCCAAGCATTTTTTGATGCCCTTTTTGGCCCATGCGCTCGGCACTTTCCTCAGCGCGGTCCTGGTCAGCCGTTTTGCAACCGAACGGCCATTCTCACGCGCCATGCTGCTTGGCTTCCTCTTTCTCGCAGGCGGCATCAGTATGGTCCGAATGCTCCCCTCCCCCATGTGGTTCAACATCACCGACCTTGGCCTTGCGTACTTGCCGATGGCGTATTTGGGGTATCTCGTGGGGAGAAAGAGTTAAAGGGTTTAAGGGTTAAAGGGTTTAAGGGTTAAAGAGTGGCGCTTCGCGCTGTTCGTTCGTTTGTTCGTTCGTTTGTTTGTTGGTGTGAATCAGCACCACCGGAGGTCCCATCATAAAAAAAAAAAGACCCGGCGCTTGCGCGCTGGGCCTTTGCATTCGCTTTAGGAGGATGAGAGTTCGTTGTGTAATTTCCGGCGAAAGAGCCCTTAAACCCTTTAACCCTTTAACCCTTCTACCCTTCTACCCTTAAACCCTTTAACTCTTTCTCCCCACGAGATACCCCAAATACGCCATCGGCAAG
>CAXRFY010000087.1:0-3701 GCA_964229925.1 Schleiferiaceae bacterium | reverse complement strand
GACGACGAAGCCAGCGTGCAAGCGCTTGTCGGAAAAGCGGTTTACCTCCCCGAGGAAGCCTTGCCCGAACTGGACGACGACCAGTACTACTACCACGAAATCATTGGTTTTGACGTCAAAGACGTCGCCGTTTCCGAGGTTATGACCTTGGAGGACGTCATAGAGCGCCCTGGCCAACCCTTGCTCGTTCTGAGCCATCCTGATCGGGAAAAGCCCATTTACATCCCATTGGTCGACGATTTCGTCGTTTCCATGGATAAAAAAGCCAAGTGCTTAACCTTAGCAGCTCCTGCTGAGCTCTACTTTCTGGGGGAATAAAGCGTGGCTTTTTACGGAGGCGGACCATTCCCGCGGTAGAATAGCGCCGGTTCTCTTTTAGCTTTCCAGATTCACACGCTCGTCAAAGCGAATGCCCCAGTCGGCCAATTCTTTCAATATGGGCCCGTACACCTCTTTTTTCAAGGGCATGAGCACGCCTCGGTCCTGCACCAGGCCTTTGGCGACCAAACGCGTCGCCATCGCCACAGGCAGCCCCACCGTAAAGGCCATGGCTGTGTTTTGAACCGTTTTACCCTTGCAGACCATGGAAGACTCTAGACGGTAGGTCTGACCGTCCTGCCTGTAAAAGATGCGGTGCCACATGACCAGCATATCACGGTCTTCATCGGTCATGGTCCATTTCTTTTCCAAAATGGCCTGTAAAATTTGAGCCGGGCTCCCTTTCTGCAAGCCCACCGGCTCGTCCGTGAAAAGCCCGAGCCACTCAAAGAGCTCCATGAGCTCCGAATCCTGCGGAATCTGGAGGTAGTGCATGAGCTTGAGCTCCACACTGTCCGACGCATGGTAGGCCAAGAAACTGTTCAAAAAGCTCCGATGCGTCATCGTTGCCACCCCTTCCATGGGATAGCTGTCGTCGGTCGCCCCCAATTGCACAAAGACATCCCACGCGCGGCAAAAACCCGGTCTGCGGAGCGTCCCTCGGTACATCGTAGGAACCCCATCCAAGCCGTAGGCGGAAATGTATTTTAAGGAATCGCGGTTCGCATAGCCCTCAAAGCGTCCATAGCCGGGAATGGTCATGAACTCGGTGCGTCGGAAAAGCTTGTGGTAGGGAATAAACTTGTACAGCCCCTCTTGGATAAACTTTACCGCACCCCCAGCGCCAGCGAGAACTACGTTTCTAGGGTTCCAGGTAAACTTATACTGCCATGGATTGCTGGGGCTCTCAGGTGCCAAAATGCCCCCACAAAAGCTCTCGTAGGAGGTGATTTCCGCCCCTTTTGCGCGCAGTTTCTCCAAAATTTCCATGGTAGACATATGGTCAATGCCGGGATCCACCCCACATTCGTTCAGGAAGACCAGGTTTTTGGCTTTGGCCTCTTCGTGCAGTGCCGCCATTTCGGGGCTCACATAGCTCGCGGTCACCAAGTGCTTTTCATACGTCAGACAGGCCTTAGCCACTTCGATGTGCATGAAGGCAGGCAGCATACTCACCACCACGTCCGCCTGTTGAATCCAGTTCGCTCGGGTGTTTGGATCGCTCAAGTCTGCACCTTGGGCCTGAATGCTGGGATAGGGCGCACATTTGGCAGATAAAGCCTTTTCGTCTTGGTCCAAAACGGTCACCGCCCAGCCTTTGGCATCCTCATGGGTAGCCAAGTATTCTATCATGGCCGATGTACTTTTCCCAGCGCCAAAAACGACAATACGCTGGATGGAATCAGTGGGAGTGCTAGAGGATATCACGTCAAGGGTGTTGAAAAGTGATTGTTTTCGGGGAATTTACAGGACGAAGGTAGGGCTACATTTGTCTAACCCTTGATTGAAATTCGTTATGGCTACAACTCCCACAGGAGCAGCTCCATCCCTGTCTTGGATGGCTGATCTTGGCTTGCGTCACGCTTCAGCCGTGTACCAAGCAGATTCTGATTTCCTTACGCAGGAAACACTTCGTTTAAACCGAGGAACGCTCACCCACACCGGGGTACTGAGCATTGAAACGGGCAAATTCACCGGCCGATCCCCGGAAGATCGCTTCATTGTAAACGATGCCCTTACCCAGGATACCGTCTGGTGGGGCAACATCAACAAACCGTTCGACGAGGCCGCCTATTTTCGCCTGAAAGCGAAAGTTCTCGCCTACCTCGACGGGAAAAAGCTCTACGTGCGAGAAGCGCGCGCAGGTGCCCTGGAGTCGGTTTCCATCGGCATTCGCGTCGTCAACGAGTACCCCGAGCACAATCTCTTTGCGTACAATATGTTCCTCGACCCATCTGAGGACGTCGCGCCCGAGTGGACCATCCTGCATGCCCCTGATTTCCGGGCGGACCCAGCTAGCGACGGTACGCGCCAAGGCAATTTTGCCATCCTTTCGTTTAGCGATAAAACCATCTTGATTGGTGGAACGGGCTACACGGGGGAAATAAAAAAAGGCATTTTCTCGGCCTTGAACTTCCTCCTGCCCACCGAAGCCAAGACCTTTCCCATGCACTGTTCGGCCAACTTGGGCCGCGGAGGCGACACTGCCCTGTTCTTTGGTTTGTCGGGCACTGGCAAGACTACGCTATCGGCCGACCCCAACCGCGCGCTGATTGGCGACGACGAGCACGGTTGGACCGCAGAAGGCGACGTCTTCAACTTTGAGGGCGGCTGCTACGCCAAGGTCATCGACCTTTCGGAAGAAAAGGAGCCCGATATCTGGCGTGCGATTCGCCCTGGGGCTATTTTAGAGAACATTGTCCTAAACGAGGCGGGTGTCCCCGACTACACGGATAGCCGCATCACGGAGAACACCCGCGTCTCCTACCCTATTGAGCACATTGACCATGTGGCAGCCGGTTTGCGTGGCAAAAACCCCAAGAACATCTTCTTCTTGACCTGCGATGCCTATGGGGTCCTCCCTCCGATGTCCAAGCTTGGACCTGAGCAAGCTGCCTACCACTTTATTTCGGGCTACACCGCCAAGGTGGCCGGGACCGAAGCGGGTATCACAGAACCCAAAGCGGTTTTTTCCGCCTGTTTTGGCGCACCCTTCATGCCCCTGCATCCCTCGGACTATGCCGATATGCTGATGGAGAAGATGCGTGCTGGAGATTTGAACGTGTGGCTCGTAAACACCGGTTGGGTGGGCGGCGGCTATGGCGTCGGCGAACGCATCAAGCTTCGGTACACACGCGCCATGATAACGGCTGCCTTGGAAGGTCAAATTGAGCACTTTACCGAGGATGGCCGCTTTGGCTTCCAGTACGTATCGGAATGTCCCGGGGTACCTGCCGAAGTATTGCAGGCGAAAGCGCAATGGTCGGACGCCGCTGGCTACGATGCGGCCGCAGACGATCTTGCACGCCGTTTCCGGGAAAACTTCAAGAAGTTTGAAGCCGGAGCTTCTTCTGCCATCCTAGCAGGAGGCCCCAAGGCTCTGCAATCCGCGTAATTTAGTCTGCTGCGTATAGGCCTTACAACATGTCGTTGGCGAGATTGGCGAGCTCTGAACGCTCGCCTTTCTCCAACGTCACGTGCGCATACAAGGGCTGCCCCTTCAGTCGGTCCACCAAGTAGGACAATCCATTGGACTGCTCGTCCAAGTAGGGCGTGTCAATCTGATGCACATCTCCGGTGAAGATGAATTTGGAATTTTCGCCGGCTCGCGTGATGATGGTCTTGACCTCGTGGGGCGTGAGGTTCTGTGCTTCGTCCACAAT
>CAXRFY010000086.1:0-5902 GCA_964229925.1 Schleiferiaceae bacterium | reverse complement strand
CCCTGCCATGCCTTCTTCCAATTTTACGTCGCAGACGGTAAGTTGAGCTGCCAGCTCTACCAACGCTCCGCCGACATCTTCTTGGGCGTACCCTTCAACATCGCCTCCTACGCCTTGCTCGTGCACTTCATGGCGCGCGATTTGGGCCTCGAAGTCGGCGACTTTGTGCACACCTTGGGCGACGCGCATATTTACAGCAACCACCTCGACCAGGTCAAACTTCAAATCAGCCGCGAGCCACGCGCTCTGCCTAGCCTTTGGCTCAATCCCGAGGTCACTTCCTTGTTTGACTTTACGTACGACGACGTGCGTTTGGACGGTTACGATCCCCATCCGCATATCGCGGGGGCAGTGGCGGTTTAATTCTATTCGGCCCGAATGCTCACCCTCATCGTCGCCCACGACCAAAATCGCCTCATCGGCGGTGGCAATGCCCTCCTCTGGCACCTTCCTGAGGACCTCAAGCGCTTTAAAGCCTTGACCAGCGGACATCCCATCCTGATGGGCCGAAAAACCTTTGAATCCATCGGCCGCCCACTGCCCAACCGTGCCAACATCGTCATCACGCGGAACAGCGACTGGGCCCATGAAGGCGTCCACACGGCCTCCAGCCTCGAAGAAGCCATCGGCATGGCCTCGATGATGGACTCGCAAATCTTCTTAATCGGCGGCGGCGAACTCTATGCCCAGGGACTTCCCCATGCCGACGTCCTCGAAATCACCGAAGTGCACGCCACCTACGAAGGCGATACCTGGTTTCCCGACTACCGCGACGCCTTCACCGAAGTGGGCCGCGAGTCGCACCCTGCCACGGTGGAACAGCCCTTGGCGCACGACTTTGTGCGTTGGGTGAAAAACAAATAACCATTTAGAACGGCCTTTTTAGGTCCGCAGCCCAGAGGGCCTTGCTTGTACGCTCAGCCTTAAGCCGCCCGCAAGCCGTCGGCCTTCGCCAACTTTTCGGTCGCCAGATCGGCGGTGACGTGCACGGATTCGGGCAATTCGTACATGGCGTCCGTGAGGATGGCCTCGCAAATGCTGCGCAAACCGCGCGCGCCCAATTTGAATTCCAGGGCCTTGTCGGCAATGGTCTCCAAGGCCTCAGGCGCAAAGGTCAGCTCGATGCCGTCCATGTGGAAGAGGTGGGTGTATTGCTTGACGAGTGCGTTTTTGGGTTCCGTGAGAATGGCCAGCAAGGTTTCGCGGGTCAAGGGCTCCAGATAGGTCAAGACGGGCATTCGGCCGATAAGTTCAGGAATCATACCAAAGGCTTTCAAATCCTGGGGCGCAACGGCACTGAGGAAGTTCTCTTCCGCCACCTCGCCACGACGCAAACTGCCGCTGTAGCCTACCACTTGGGTATTCAATCGGCGCGCAATGTGGCGGTTGATGCCGTCAAAGGCGCCACCGGCGACAAATAGAATGTTGCGCGTGTCGACCTCCACAAACTTTTGATCTGGGTGCTTGCGCCCGCCCTTGGGGGGAACGTTCACTTTGGTGCCTTCCAGAAGTTTCAAGAGGGCTTGCTGAACGCCTTCGCCGGACACGTCGCGTGTGATGGACGGGTTGTCGCTTTTGCGAGCAATCTTGTCGATTTCGTCAATGAAGACGATGCCGCGCTGGGCAGCCTCCACATTGTAATCCGCCGCTTGGAGCAAGCGGGTTAAAATACTTTCCACGTCCTCGCCTACGTAGCCAGCCTCGGTTAGCACGGTGGCGTCGACGATGGCGAAGGGCACGTTGAGCATTCGGGCGATGGTGCGCGCGAGTAAGGTTTTACCCGTACCCGTCTCACCCACGAGGATGACATTGGACTTTTCTATCTCAAAGTCGTCCACGCCGCCCTGCAGCACACGCTTGTAGTGGTTGTAAACGGCTACGCTGAGGGTGCGCTTGGCCGCTTCTTGCCCAATGACGTACTGGTCCAAATGGGCTTTGATGTCCTTGGGTTTGGGCAGCTCAAATTCGCCTGCAGCTGAAGAGCCCCCGCCTTGGCGCGACTCCTCCAATACAATTTCATGGGCCTGCTCAATGCAGGATTCACAGATGTGCGCGTCCAGGCCTGCAATCAGCAAGCCGGCATCCGTCTTTGGACGTCCGCAAAACGAACACTGTGAAACGTCTCCCATGCGTGAATTATTTCAGTTTTTTGCCGGTAAGCACCTCGTCGATCATGCCGTAGGCCTTAGCCTCTTCAGACGTCATCCAGTAGTCGCGGTCAGAATCCTTCTCAACTTTGTCAAAGGGCTGGCCCGAATGGGTGGCAATGATTTCGTACAACTCCTTCTTGAGCTTCAAGATCTCCGTCAAGGTGATCTCCATGTCGCTCGCCTGACCCTGCGCACCGCCCATGGGCTGGTGAATCATAACACGCGAATGTTTCAAGGCCGAACGCTTGCCCTTCGTGCCAGCACACATCAACACAGCACCCATAGAGGCTGCCATGCCCGTGCAAATCGTCGCCACATCGGGGCTAACCACTTGCATCGTGTCGTAGATGCCCAGACCCGCATACACGGAACCACCGGGGCTGTTCAAGTAAATCTGAATGTCTTTCTTGCTGTCCGCAGACTCAAGGAAGAGTAATTGCGCTTGAACGATGTTCGCCACCTGGTCGTTGATGCCCGTACCCAAGAAAATGATTCGGTCCATCATCAAGCGCGAAAAAACGTCCATTTGGGCCACATTCAATTGACGCTCCTCAATGATGTACGGCGTCAATGAACTCTCCACATAGTGCTGCATCGTCAAGCTGCTGATGCCCTTGTCGAGCATGGCATAGCGCTGAAACTCTTTCCCTAAATCCATAGTGCGTGTCGCTTATTGGTTCTTAGAAGCCAATTTAAGGAAATCCGCATAGCCCATTTTGCTGACTTTCATGCTGAATGACTCCTTAAAGAACTTCATCATTTTGTCTTGCAAAAGCTGTTCCGAAAGCTGCTCCGACTGCTCGCGGTTTTGCAACACGCTGAGGGCCAATTGCTCGGCTTGCTTCTCATCCATTTGCTGGCCAAATTGTGCCATGCGGCCCTTCACCATGTCCACGGCATACGCGACTAATTCTTCTTTGTGCACGTGCAAGTGGTGCTCGCGGCTCAACTTGCTTTCGATCATCTGCCAGCGCATCGCCTTTTCGGTGTTGGGCCATTGCTCCTCTACCTCCTGCATGCTGGGGGCTTTTTCACCCTGCTGCGTGATCCACTTCTTCATGAAGGCCTCTGGCAAGGTCATCTTCGTCTTCATCAGGTGATCGGTCACCGTGTTAAAGAAATGCGTGTCCGCATCGCGCTGGTACATGCCCTTGAGGTCCTCTTCAATTTTTTCACGAAGCTCCTTCTCACTGGAAACCACGCCTTCGCCGAAGAGCTTGTCAAACAACTCCTGGTCCAAAGCTGCAGGCTCCAAGTGGTAAATAGTCTTCAAGGTCAACACAAACAGACCCGTTGAGGCCGCCTTCTCGACTTCGGTGTATCCGAGCACATCCTCCAGTTGGAAGCTGTCAATAAAGTTTTTCTCTGCGTTGAATTCCAGGGTTTCGCCCTTCTTCAGCGCTTGGGCGGCCTTGGCCACTTTCTTGTCGCTGATGGACTTAAGGCCCAAACGTCCTTCTTTGACCTCCACGCCTTCTACCGCGTTGCCTTTCTTGTCGACCATTTGGAACGCGCCGAAAAGGATATCCTCTGCACCCGCAGCGTCCACTTCCGACATCTTGCCATAGCGGTTGCGAATGTTTTCGACCTCGTCGTCAATCGCTTGCTTGGTCGCCTCGATCTCCACATACGGGAGCTTCACTTTGTCGCTGATGTCCAAAGTAAACTCAGGCGCCATACCAATTTCAAACTGCACTTGGAACGAATCCGCCGTGAAGTCCACTTGGCTGGGCATGGGCAAAGGCTGACCCAAAATTTCCAACTTCTCACTCTCCAAGTAGTTGAACAGGCCGTCCTGCAGCATCTTATTTACTTCCTCGATGCGAACCGAAGATTCATACTGCTTGCGAATCATAGCCATAGGTGCCATGCCCTGACGGAAGCCGGGGATATTGGCGCGCTTGCGGTAATCGACCAAAGTCTTTTCCACTTTTTCCGCAAAATCGGACTGGGCTACTTCAATGGTGATGATGCCGTTGTTGCTTGCATCAATCGTGTGAGAAACATTCATGGGTTCTGGGTCTTTGAAAAAGGACCGCAAAGGTACGGAGGATTAACGGCTTCTTGGCTAGGGAGCTCAGGCTTCGCCTTCGCGGATGGGGGTTAGGGGGCTAGGGGGCTAGAGGACTGGAGAGCTAGAGAGCTAGAGAGCTAGGAAGTTTGGGGAGGGCGTTAATTCACGAACCAGCGAGCACACAAACCATCAAGTATTCCCTTTAACCCTTCAACCCTTCAACCCTTCAACCCTTCAACCCTTTAACCCTTATTCCCCATAATTCGCGTGTAATAAAAATCCCCGCCAAAATTTAACGGGGATCGTGTGGTGCGCGAAGGGGGACTGCCCGCTTCGCGGGCGGGCCTGTGGGGTGAGCTGCACCCCACTATCCCTTGGCCTCTGGCCAAGATTTTTACTATCTGCTGGTCTTTCAAAGTGACCTTTAGCGCCCATCAGATAGTAAAAATCCCCGCCCTTTTTGGGCGGGGATAGTGTGGTGCGCGAAGGGGGACTCGAACCCCCACATCCTACGGACACTAGATCCTGAGTCTAGCCTGTCTACCAATTTCAGCACTCGCGCGCTTAAAAAAATGGAGCCACTCATGGGACTCGAACCCACGACCCTCGCATTACGAATGCGATGCTCTACCAACTGAGCTAAAGTGGCAAGGGGCGCAAAGGTAACAAAGCACACGGAAGTTTTTCAACTAGTCCCGTGCTTCTTTCATTCGGGCCTGAATTTTAGATTCCGACATGCCCGCATTGGACTGAATCAAGATGTAAATCCACCCGCGCGATTCAATTTTCACCGCGGTGTACCCATCGTCGCCATAGGTGTCGAGGATGCGCAAATTTTGACCTCTATTCGGCTGGTAAATGCGGCGCACGACCTCCATATAGTCCTCACTGTAACGGCCCGAAACTTCATACCATGTTCGTACCTGATCGCCTTGCTCTACAAACGTCTTAAAGTGGGTACCCTGAAACGCATGCGGGACCTCAATAGCCACATTTTGAGCCGACACCACGGGACCTAAAGCAAGTAGGATTAAAAAGAGTAAGCGTTTCATCTGGAATCTTGACGGGCAAAACTACCTCATTCTAACGAGCTTCCGCTTAAAATCGTGCATAGTGTTTGTCAATTACTTAACTTTAAGTCACCAAATTCCTCCTACCTTTGACCTAAATGTCTGCGATATGAAAAAAGTATTACTCATCCTGGCAATTGGCCTTTGCCTCCCTGCTCATAGCCAGGACGCATCCAAATTGGGTTCGCTCCTGGAAAAAGTTGCCTTGCAATCCCCCAGCTTTGAACTCGGCGTAGGAATGGTAGCCCAACATGAAGAAGGATTCAGTGCTGCTCGTTTTACAGCAGCAGTCAATAATATGTTTGGCTACGGCATAGGCTTTTACATTACACCTGAATACAGAGGGGGGATTGACTTCCTTGAGGATGGAACAAATTATTACTTCCGCACACCGATGGGGGTTTCATTTGAAGTAGGAAGTTTTGGTGTCTTCATGGGTGCGGATCCCATCTCCGCCCTATCTGGTAAAAATCTTCGGAAAGAAATGGGATTAATTTATACCAATCCTGCTCTCCCGGTGAACTTTCGTCTAGGATTTTCTACGTGGGTAGGGGCCACTATTGGGGTCGGGTACCGTCTACCACTTGGTGCGAAAGAATAATTCTCAAAATCCAATACTAAAAAAGCCGGCTCATCGCCGGCTTTTTTCGTTTCAGACCTTACTTCTG
>CAXRFY010000085.1:0-5118 GCA_964229925.1 Schleiferiaceae bacterium | reverse complement strand
ATTGGCGGGATTGGTGAGGTCTTCAATGAGCCAGAATCGATTTCGGCTCGACGTAAAACGGTCCCAACCGCCCCCCGCACCGGCAGAAGCGGCATTGGCGGCTACAATTTGGGCCTGTGAGAAGTAGTTGTTCTGCTGCGTGCTAAACGAGGCTGCATCCAGGCCAAGCGCCACGTAGCAGTAGAAGGCCACGATGGACGTCAGGTTGTTGCTGTGACGACCCGGGCTAAAATCCAAAACTTCGTTGCTTCGGTACGTAAAGCTGATATCCCCATCCTGAAAAAACAAGGTGGGCGACTGGTAGTCCGTCATGTACACGGGGCGGGCAAACTGGCACTGCATGTTGCCCTTCATCAAACCCGTACCGGGCTCGTAGTCCGAAATGGTAAACACCATGGAGCCGCGCAGCTTTTCCTTTTCCTCAAACGATACTTGCGTCCACGCTTGTTGGTTGACAAAGTTCCGGAGGCTGGACTCCAAGTTGGTAAATACCTGACGGTCATTGGTTTGAACCTGAGGAGCCTGGACTTTGACGTCCACAAAAAACTCTTGAGCCAAGAGGCTGGACGGGAGCACAAGGGCCAATAAAAGTGCAAGTGCGTAGCGCATACTTAAGCGTTCCAATTCGATTCCATCCAGTGCAACAGGGCCCATGCCACATCCTCTTTGGACTGCACAGGTAGGGCGGTTGAACCGATTCGTGAAATTAACGCCACGCGGGTGGTTTCCGTATGCATCCCGCCTTGTGGATCCCCCGCTTGGTTGAGTACGATGGCATCCGCATTTTTGGATTCGCATTTGCGCAGGGCTTCGGCTTCGTTCCATTCGGATTCCAGGGCAAAGCCCAGTAAGCGTTGATGGGGCTTTTTAGCCTGCCCCAGCGTTTTCAGGATATCCGGGTTTTCGACCCATTCCAGCTCCAAGGGCCCGTCTGCCTTTTTCCATTTGCCCGAATGCAGCTTCGCCGGCTTGTAGTCCGCCACCGCAGCGGAAAACACCATAATGTCTTGCGCATCGGCCACAGCGGCACAGGCCTCCAACATTTCATCGGCGCTCTGAACGGGAACGTACTGCACTCCGGGAAGGTCGGTGGTCTGGACGGCGGAGGGGCCGTAAACCCAGGTCAGTTCCGCGCCCAAAGCACTCAATGCCTTCGCAAAAGCGTCCCCCATGCGGCCGGAGGATCCATTGGTGATGTAGCGAACGGCATCCAGCGCTTCTTGGGTGGGGCCGGAGGTGAGTAGCACCTTCTTCCCTGTCCAGTAGTCGGATTCGAGGAGGATGCGGCGTGCGTGGTGGAAGATGGTCTCGGGTTCGGCCATTCGGCCCGCGCCGTTTAGGCCGGAAGCCAATGGACCCACAGGACTCTCCAGCACATACTGCCCCCAATCCGAAAGCGTTTTCAAATTCTCGCGGACGGCTGGATGCTGGTACATGTCCAAATCCATAGCGGGCGCCCACAGCACCGGGCATTTCGCGCTGAGGTAGGTGGCCATGACAAGGTTGTCGCAGAGGCCTTGCACCGCTTTGGCCAAGGTATTGGCCGTAGCCGGCGCGATGATGAGCAAATCGGCCCATTCCGCATGTGCCACGTGGTTGTTCCAAGCCGTTTGATCCGCACGGCGATCCACCAAATGGTGGTGTACGGGCTGACCGGAAAGTGCCGCCAACGTGAGGGGCGTGACAAAGTCCTCCGCTGCGGGAGTCATTAAAATGCGAACTTCCGCTTCCTGAGCGCGAAGTAGGCGCACAAGAAACGGAAGTTTATAGGCGGCAATGCCCCCTGTTATCCCAATAAGGACGTGTTTACCCGCGAGGGAGTTCATGCATTGGGGGTCTCCGCGTCTGGGTAACGGGTGTAGATCTTTCCATCCAACCACTCGTGTACCGCCATGGCGTGGGGCTTAGGAAGCGCCTCGTACTGCTTGGAGAATTCGATTTGCTCACGGTTCTCAAACACCTCTTCCAAGCTGTCCGTGTAGGTCGTGAACTCTTCCAATTTCTCGTTGATTTCTGCACGAATGCCCTCGTTGATCTGCTCAGCGCGGCGTGCAACGATGGTCAAAGCTTCGTAAATATTGCCAGTAGACTGGTCCAATTCGTTGAAATCCAAAGTCTTGGTGGTCTTGCTAGCTTGAAGATGGTTCTTGTCCATGGTCATTAATTAGGAGGGCAAAATTACGATTCTTTTTGCAAAAACGCTTGAATCTTTGCGTAATAGTCCTGGGCTTGGTTCAGATACACCGTTTCAGGGTAGGCATCCATGAACTCGAGGTAGGCGGTTTCCGCCTCCTTAAAGCGCTGGTCTTGCTTGTCCGCCACAGAATTCTCGGCCAATTTGAAGGCGGATTCCAACCGAAGCATCAACGCCTGTTCGCGGTAGGGCGAATCTGGGAATTCGGACAGCATAACATTAAAGGAGGTCACCGCGGACGCGTACTGCTGGCGATGGTGGTAGCCCTCTGCGATATCAAAAGACTTCTTCTCCAAACGCTCCCGCAATTCATCGATGTAGCCATTGGCTTCTAGCACAAAGGGACTGCCCTGGTGGGTATTGATAAAGAGCTGGAGCTCATCCATCGCCTTGTAGGTGTAGGCCTGGTCCAAGCTGGATACCGGCGCTTCCAAATAGTAGCAGTAGGCCGCCAGGTAGGAGGCCTCTTCGGCAAATTCGTGATTGGGGAAGGTCTGCGAGAAGCGCTTAAAGTGGTAGCCCGCCAAAATGTAATCGCGCTGACCGTAGAGGGTCTTTGCGTAGTACTTGTAAACGTCTTGGGCCTTGGTCGTTCCGCGGTAGGCAGACATCAGCTCATCAAACAAGGGATAGGCCTTGTTGAACTGCTCCGCCTCGAAGTATTCAACGGCTTTGGTGAACTTGAAGGCTGGATCCGTGCTCTTCAGCACTTTCTGGTATTCGCCACAGCTGGCGACTCCAAGCATCAAAAGAAGGTAAAGGGCGATTTTTCGCATGGCGGCAAAGGTACAACGAAGGGGAATGCAGCTAGGGTATCAATTACCGGACCGAATTCCTTTCACGGTCTCCCTCATTTTGGCATGAAGACTCGTGCTCACCTTCCAAAGAGGCAAGCGCAGGTGGCTTTCGCAAACACCCAAATGCTCCAATGCGGATTTAATGCCCCCAGGGTTGCCTTCTGCAAACAAGAGCTGGGTGAATGGGAACAAGGCGTAGTGGCCCTTTTGGGCTTCGGCGAGATTGGACGCGCGTGCATCAGCAACCATTTGGCTGAAGATGCGGGGAAATCCTTGACCGGAAACCGAAATGACACCCGTCGCACCACATGCAATCATGGGGAGCGTGAGGTTGTCGTCACCGGAAAGCACTTCAAAGCCTGCAGGCGCCCCGTTGACAATGGCCATGATCTGCTCCATGTTGCCGCTAGCCTCTTTGGTAGCGACCACGTTGGGACAGTCCGCGGCGATGCGCAGGGTGGTTTCGGCGCTGACGTTGGAGGACGTTCGGCCCGGAACGTTGTAGAGAATAATGGGCAAATCGGTATACGCACTGACCGCCTTGTAATGCTGGTAAATCCCTTCCTGGCTGGGCTTGTTGTAGTAGGGCGAGACACTCAAGATGCCGTCCACTCCGGCAGGCACCTGCCGCAAGGCGTCGCATACCTCCACCGTATTATTTCCTCCCACGCCGAGAACGACTGGAAGGCGGCCCGCATTGGTAGTAAGGATGTTTTGGACGACTTCCGCCTTTTCCGCTTTGGTCAATGTGGCACTTTCCGCCGTAGTGCCCAAAGCCACCAGGAAGTTCACACCTCCGTCGATGCAGTGCTGCACCAAGCGCGTCAAACCTGCGTGATCCACCGCGCCGGCGGCGTTGAAGGGCGTCACCAAGGCGATGCCGGTACCCTGGAAGGGATTGTGTTTAGCCGTACTCATGTGGATGGGGCAATTTTTAGCAGCCAAGGGCTGAGGTTTTGGGCATATTCAATGTAGTTGCTGCTGTCAGGCAGCATGCAAAGGTCATAAAAGTCTTGATCGCCCGCAGCGGAAATACGCAGGCCGGCGGGGGTATGGGAGGCCAGGACATCCAGGGGAGAACCTGAGGTTCGGTGGAAGCAAATCAGGACATCGAATTCGGTTTGAATGAACTCGAGGGCGTTGCCGCTTTCCGGTTGGCCACGCCACGTAAAATCATCCGTGAAAATGAGCTGGCGTCCGTTGTAGAGGACGTTTTTGGGCCGCATTTGGCCCGTCCAGCCGCAGAGACTCACTGCGCGCTGCTCCGCCTTCCAATGGGCCACGAGAGCCCTGAGCGGCTCCAAATCATCCCGGTGGGCATGTGCGTCAAACAGGATACCAATGCGGCGCGCCTGCGCCCAACCTTTCCAAGGAAGGTGCTGGACGTCTTGCTGCTTCGCCTTGTTCCATTGGCGCATGCGGTAGCCGGTTGTCAGTCGGTAGAGCCAATCCATGTTCTAAAATCTTCTTCCGTTAACCATTTAACACCGAGTTGTTCCGCTTTTGCGCGCTTGCTAGGGCCTACCCCCTCGCCGGCCAGCAAATACTTCGTTTTGCTGCTGACGGAGCTGGCGATGCGGCCCCCGTTTTGCTCCACGGCCGCCTTGATGCCGTCGCGAGTAAAATGGGCAAACACCCCTGAAATTACAAAGGTTTGACCGCCTAGCACATCGGAAGCACCCTCGGCCGCTTGGTAGGTCATTTGCAGTCCGTGCGCACGCAGGCGTTCCACTTCGTGCAGATTCGCGAGATCGCTGAAGTACTCCAACACGCTGGCAGCAATCATGGGCCCGATATCCCCCACGTTTTCCAGGGCTTCTTGTGTGGCTGTGGAAAGCGCTTCGAGCGAACCAAAGTGCTTTGCGAGCTTTTTAGCGACCGTTTCACCTACGTGCCGAATGCCCATCGCGAAGAGCACGCGCTCAAAGGGGATGTCCTTGGACCGCTGAAGGCCATCCAAAGCGTTTTGTATGGACTTGTCTTTGAACTTGTCCAACTGGGCCCATTGGTCCCAGGTCAAATCGTAGAGGTCCGCGGGGCGCTGTACCAAGCCGGCATCCACGAGCTGATCGACCGTTTCCGTGCCGATGCCCTCGACGTCCATGGCTTTGCGGTGGACAAAGTGCT
>CAXRFY010000084.1:0-3325 GCA_964229925.1 Schleiferiaceae bacterium | reverse complement strand
AGAGGAGCAGGATGAGCCGACGCATACCGCAAATGTAATGGGAAGCGGCTTTGGCGTACCTTTTCCCCATGAAAAGATACCTCCTTGCCTTGCTGCTTCCCCTTAGTGTCTATGCCCAAGACCAAGACTTGGCCCAACGCATTTCGGCCTTCCAAGGCGACGCAGGAGAGACCTACAAGGTGAAGACCTTGAACCTAGGCGGTGAAACGCTGGGGGCACTGGAGAAAGAGAGCCCCGAATTCCGCACGGACTTCAAGTTGGAGGGCTTGGAAAAGCAATTGGACAATTTGGAGCGGAACGTCAAGTTTGATCTTTATGTCCACGTCTTTCAATTTGCCGACCTCGATGAACTGAATTGGGCCATGAAGCGCTGGCTGCCCGACTTTATGGATGGGGCGTCCATTCGTCCAGGACGGGATGCCCGAACAGTGGAACACGTCGACCCCACCATCGTCGTCATTGATGGGACCACCATTTCAGTCCTCACCCTGCCCTGCACCCAGTTTAGCGTCGAATACTTCCGCGAATGGCGCAGCAAGATGCTGACCTACTTCGGCAGTCCTACGGCCGTCATGATTGAAGTGGCGGGCTGTGAAGGTCCTTTGATGTGGACCAAGAACGCTCCGGACCCCAAGGATCGGACCTGGAAATAAGGCCCTGGTTGGACCAATGCCACTGAGCGGCCTGGCGAATGTGCCTCGGCTGCACCCATAAACTGTTTTCCAGGTCGGCTACCGTCCGAGCAACCCGTAGGACGGACTGTACGGAACGCTCCCCCATCCCCATGCGCTGCTGCCATACGCGCAAATCCGACCAGGCCGATTCGTGAACCTGCAAGGCCGCCCCGAGGGCTTCTGGAGGAAGTTGGCCATTGCTGCCGAGTCCGCGCTCAGCTTGGCGCTTTCGAGCGTGTTTGAGGCGGTGTCGGAATTCGGACCATTCTACGAGGACATCTGTGGGGTCCGATTGCACATAGGCGTAGAGGTGAAAACGGTCCAGGAAAGGGCCCGAAAAGCGGCGTTGGTAGGCTTGAATTCGGCCGGGCGGACAGGTGCAAGGCCTCGAGGCATGCCCATGAAACCCACAAGGGCAGGGATTGCTCGCAGCTACGTAGAACGTGCTAGGCTGCGCTTCTTCCAGAGGCTTGCGCAAAGCTTCCAGGGCTTTCAACGGCCACTCCCCAACTTCGTCTAAGAAAAGGCAGCCTCCTTGGCAACTGGTGAGCCAGGATACAGCCGGGACCTTGGAGGACCTAGGGGGCAGGGGTTCCATAAAGGCGCCCTTAGGAGCCGCTCCATCCAGCAGTTTCCACCAGAGCCGCGCCATTTGGGTCTTTCCCGTCCCTGGAGGGCCCATGAGGAAGGTGGGATGTCTGCCGGCGGCAACGACCAAGAAAAGCCAATGCATGTCCTTGGAAAGGCGGAGATTGGGCCAGGTGGCCTCCGCACTTCTTTGCGAGATTCGGCTATCTGCGCGGAGTCCTCGCGCCAAGAAATCACAGACTTCCTGCAAGGTGGAGACGCCCACCACGGCGGGATTTTCCGGCCAGCGCGCCTTCCAATCCATGGGGACCACGAGGCCTTCACAGTGTGACGGCAGATGTTCCGGGATAGGGTCTCCGGAAACGGACGACACTTTTCCAAACAAATCGACCGCCCCGTAAAAAGCCCAAGACGCCTGGGGCCCTTGGCGCCATTGCCCGCTGCCTAAGAGCACCGAAACCGCCAAGGCTAAATCACTTCCTGCATGGAGTTCGGATTCCGAGGGACAGAGGACGGTGATGCGCTTCCCCGGCCATTTCCATCCCGAGGGCCGAAAGGCCGCATGCAAGCGCTGAGGAATTTGGTGCCCGTCTCGGCGGCCAATCCATTGAAATTTATAGCCAGGTTCTATGCTGACTTGCAGCGGCACGGCAGCCCCTTTGGCTGACCATGTTGTGAATTCGTACACCATGGCCGCAAGTTGCACGGCAGATCGGTGGAAAGTCGTCTAGACGGCGGTACACGCGTTTAGTCCTCCCAGAAGCCCCAAGATTCGGCCAATTCGGGATTGAGAAACAGGTAGGAAAGCCAGCGCAGGTCCTTCCCTTCATAGAGTGAGAGCCCCAGCGCATGAACGGGGTATTCAACGTCTGTTGTGACACTTTTGACCACCCAGGCGCCCTCTTGAAGCAGCAAGGCCCCCATGTCCACGTCCTCCCCGGGGATGGGTTCAAACTCCACAATGTCCCCCGCATAGAGGTGGGTGTTGTTCTTGTCCTTCATGCCCGTCCAGGCGTCCTTGGTGGAATAGTCCACAGACAATCCGTTCCACCAAAAGCTGTCCTTGGAGTAGAAGGAGGTTTGGCCCACTATGCGCAGATAGCCGACAATTTGCGCACCTTGGCGCAAGCGAAAACGCTGTTCGTCCATAGGGTGATTAACGCGAAAGAGGGACTTCCGTTCGCGCTACGTGGGCGATTGCGGCCCAAATTTTATCCAAGGGCACTGATTGGCAGACAAAATCGCCTCGCGCACAGGTGGATTGCCCAAAAATGCTGCAGGGATGGCAGTCGAGCCCTTCGGGTTGGAGGTCGACGTGCGGGGCAGATTGGACGGGACCAAAGCCCGCTCGTGGGGAGGTGCCAGTCCAGAGCGTTACGGAGGGAGTGCCATGTAGGGCAGCGAGGTGCTGGTTGGCGGAATCGGTCACCACTGCAGCGGCGGCGGTTTGCCAGAGGGCGCGCTCTGCGGATTGGGGGACTGTTTGGACGGGAGGGCCGGGCCAGGTGCTGCATTCGGTCGGGCTGCCCAGGAGGACGACCTCGCCCCCCGCGTCTACCCATCGGCGCGCTAGTTCGGAAGCGGTCGACAGGGGCATGCATTTGGTTCGTTGCGCAGAAAAAGGGGCCAAAAGCAGAACGGGACTGGGCGCGCGCAATGCGATTTGAAGGTCAACGGGCGGCCACGAAATAGGAAAGCCCACCTCCGCAAAGAGCGAAGCATAGCTGGATTGCACGGGAGGAAGCGCCTCTAGCTCGCCACGCAGGAAGGCTGCGCGCTGGGGGCGGTACTTGTTCAAGCGGCTGACGCGAGCGCCAAATCGGCGCGCCATCCAGGTTGGAAGAGCGGTTCGCAAGTGGGCGTGCGCGTCCACCCAAACCTCCGGGTAGGTGCTTCTGAACCAGCCCCACCAAAAGAAGAACTGGGCGCCCAATCCAGCATGGCTGCCGTCACTGTCTAGGCCGACTTTTTGGATGCCGGGGTGTTCGGGCAGATGCGGCAAGAAGGCCGGACGGGTGAAGAGGGTGAGTTTGTAGCCCGGGTAGGCCGCAGCAACGGCCTCC
>CAXRFY010000083.1:0-3576 GCA_964229925.1 Schleiferiaceae bacterium | reverse complement strand
CTGGCGTGCTTCTGCATGAGGGTTTGAAGCTCATCGACGTGGGCTTCGGTAAAGGTGTCCTCGCCAAACTTGATGTGCAAGAAGGACGCTTTGGATTCAACTTTAAAGGACATAGGTCTTAAGCAATGGTCGTTCCTTGGGAGGCGAGAAGATACAACACAGCCATGCGAACTGCTACACCGTTCTGCACCTGGTCCAAAATGATAGCGTACTCAGAGTCTGCTACTTCGGACGTGATTTCCACACCGCGGTTGATAGGCCCGGGGTGAAGAATCAGCGGAATGCTGCTCAATTTTTTCAACTTTTCCATCGTGACGCCGTAGCGCATGTGGTACTCTCGAATGCTTGGGAAGTAGGCACGGTCCATGCGCTCGTGCTGCACGCGCAACATGTTGGCTACATCCGCCCATTCCAGGGCGTCTTCCAGCTTGGGAATCACCGTGACCCCCAGGTCGTGGATGTGGCGCGGGATCAAGGTGGCGGGTCCGCAGACCGCCACTTCAGCGCCCAAGGTTTGGAGGCAGAAGATGTTGCTCAAAGCCACGCGGGAGTGGGTGATGTCGCCCACGATGACAATTTTCTTGCCGGCAAGGTCGCCCAATTTCTCTGTCATGGAAAAGGCGTCCAAGAGGGCTTGAGTGGGGTGCTCGTGGGTGCCGTCGCCCGCATTGACGATTTGAGCGTCCACGTGCTTGCTGAGGAATTCAGCGGCACCGGGCTCGGAGTGGCGCATCACAATCATGTCGACCTTCATGGCCAAGATGTTGTTCACGGTGTCCACCAAGGTTTCGCCCTTCTTCACAGAGGAATTGGAGGCGGCAAAGTTGATGACGTCGGCGCTGAGGCGCTTTTCGGCCAATTCAAAGCTGAGGCGGGTTCGGGTCGAATTCTCAAAAAAGAGGTTGGCGATCGTAATGTCGCGTAGCGAGGGAACCTTCTTGATGGGACGATTGATCACCTCTTTAAACTGAGCGGCCCAATGCAAAATCAACTGGATGTCCTCTTTGGGAAGGCCTTTAATTCCAAGCAGATGGCGGGTACTCAGTTTAGCGCTTTGCGGCATGGGGGATAGATTCAATCAAAATGGTGGGGACGTCGTTGGCCCATTCGAGCCGAACGCGTTCCTCGGCGATGGCGTCCACTCGGCGTCCAGAAAAGTCAGGTTGAATAGGCAGTTCGCGGGAGAAGCGGCGGTCTACCAGCACGCAGAGCTCCACGCGGGTGGGACGACCGTAATCGCCCAAGGCGTCCATGGCGGCACGCACGCTGCGCCCCGTGTACAGGACATCGTCCACCAAGATGACACGCTTGCCTTCAATGAGGACGTTCATCTCGTTGGGGCTAGCTGCCAAAGGCTCTTCGCGTCGTCGAAAATCGTCGCGGTGAAAGGTGATGTCCAAGGCGCCAAAGGGCACATCGTCCACCCCGTGCTGAGTCTTTAAAAGCTGAATAAGGGCCTTGGCCAACTGCGTTCCACGCGGCTGGAGCCCAATAATCACCGAGTTGTTCCAGGGGAAGTGAACTTCGTTCAGTTGACAACAAAGGCGGTTCAGCGTTGCGGCGCATTCCCGTGCATCAAGTAGCGTTTTCGTTGCCATCGTAGGGGCAAAGGTAAATTTTTGCGCTCACATCTCGTACACGACCTTTGAGCAATGTCGATGCATTGGCAAATTTTAGGCTGCGGTTCGGCCGTTCCACTGCCGCAGCACCACCCTTCGGCCCAAATTCTCCACGTGGGCGGAAAGAGCTACCTCCTGGATTGCGGCGAGGGTACGCAGGTGCGATTCAAAGAATTTGGCGTGAACGGCCAGCAGGTCGATGCCATCGCCATCACGCATTTGCACGGCGATCACGTCTACGGGCTGCCGGGCCTGCTCTCGTCCTGGCACTTGCTGGGCCGAACGAAAGCCCTCACCCTGATAGGTCCGCCCGACCTGGAGGCTTTTATCCGCCCCCAACTGGAGCTGAGCCGGTGTTGGTTGGAATACCCCCTGCACTTTGTGGCATGTTCGGACGAGGCGGGCGCTTTGGTATACGAAGATGCTGCGGTTCAAATCTTCAGCCATCCGCTCAAGCAGTCCATTCCGACCTGGGGCTACAAAGTGGTCACCCAGCGCGGTATGCGCCGAATTGACGCCGAAAAAGCCCGAGCTGCCGGCGTCGAAAGCTGCGACATGCGCCGCCTACAACTGGGCATGGATGTCGTCACCCGCAGTGGTGCTACCGTTTTAAATGCGTCGGTCACCCTAGATCCGCGGCCTTCACTTCAATTTGCCTACATCACGGATACCGCCCCTCTGCCTTCGCTGGTGGATTTTGTGCGCGGGGTTCATGTCCTCTACCACGAAAGCACCTTTTTGACGTCCCACGCGGAGCTGGCCCAGAAAAGCCAGCACAGCACAGCGGCCCAAGCCGCGCAAATCGCCTCCGCGGCCGAGGTGGGCACGTTGTGTTTGGGCCATTATTCAGTGCGCTACGGGAGCAGCGAGCCCTTCGTGGAGGAAGCTTTGGAGCTATTTCCCCGCGTCGTGGCGGGGTACAGCGGCATGCGCCGCGAGCTCACCCTGGAGGGCGAGCTGCGGGCGTTTAAGCGCGGGTAATTAGCTGTTCATCGAAATCAAGAACTCCTCGTTGTTGAGGGTCTTGGACATGCGGTCGTGCATGAATTCCATGGCTTCCACAGGCGTCATATCGGCCAAGTGGCGGCGCAAAATGTACATGCGGCTCAGCACTTCAGGGGGCA
This sequence comes from Schleiferiaceae bacterium, assembly GCA_964229925.1. GTDB lineage: Bacteria > Bacteroidota > Bacteroidia > Flavobacteriales > Schleiferiaceae > TMED14. Next base: position 833 of record CAXRFY010000083.1, on the reverse strand, counting down.
GAAGGAGGTCTTCCTTGCGCGTGCCGGAGGACATGAGGTCCAAAGCGGGCCAAACGCGGCGGTTGGCAATCTTGCGGTCCAGCTGCATTTCCATGTTGCCGGTGCCCTTGAATTCCTCGAAGATGACTTCGTCCATCTTGGAACCCGTGTCGATCAAGGCGGTAGCCAAAATCGTCAAGGAGCCGCCATTCTCAATGTTTCGGGCCGCACCAAAGAAGCGCTTGGGCCGGTGCAAGGCGTTGGCGTCCACACCGCCGGACAAAACTTTGCCGGAAGCGGGGCTCACCGTGTTGTAGGCACGGGCCAAACGCGTGATGGAATCCAACAGGATGATGACGTCGTGGCCACATTCGACCAAACGCTTGGCTTTTTCAAGCACAATGTTGGCGACCCGAACGTGGCGCTCCGCCGGCTCATCAAACGTAGAAGCAACCACTTCCGCATTCACACTGCGGGCCATGTCGGTTACTTCTTCGGGACGTTCGTCCACGAGCAAGATGATCATGTAGGCCTCTGGGTGGTTTGCGGCAATGGCGTTGGCTACTTCCTTGAGCAGGGTCGTTTTACCCGTTTTGGGCTGTGCTACGATCAAGCCGCGCTGGCCTTTTCCGATGGGGGAGAAGAGGTCGATGACGCGGGTGGAGAGGGTGCTCTTTCGGCCGGTCAAGTTGAATTTCTCGTCGGGGAACAATGGGGTCAAATGCTCAAAGCTGACGCGATCGCGGATAAAATCAGGCTCGCGGCCGTTGATGCTGATGACTTTGGTGAGGGGGAAGAATTTCTCGCCTTCACGTGGGGGGCGCACTTCTCCGCGTACGGTGTCGCCTGTTTTA
>CAXRFY010000082.1:0-5442 GCA_964229925.1 Schleiferiaceae bacterium | reverse complement strand
GACGTAGTCTTCCGTTTGGGCGGCGTTCAAGTCGTCCATGGAACCAATGACCGCCCAGTTGTAGGGGTGGTCGGGGAAGGCGCGCTTAAACATCTCGGCGCTCCACGAGCCGTAGGGTTGGTTGTCCACGCGCATGCGCTTTTCTTCCTTCACGACCTCACGCTGGGTCTCAACGCCCGTTTGGTCCACCTTGGCGTGCAGCATGCGCTCGGCTTCCATCCACAGGCCCAGCTCCAAATTGTTGGAGGGAAGGATTTCGTAGTAGAAGGTGCGGTCCTGCATGGTGTTCGCATTGAGCGTGCCACCGTTGGCTGGGATGAGCTTCATGTATTCGCCGCGGCCGATGTTCTCAGAGCCTTCGAAGAGCAAGTGCTCAAAGAAGTGGGCAAAGCCCGTGCGGTTGGTTTCTTCGTTCTTTGATCCTACATGGTAGAGGACGGAAACGGCCACAATGGGCGTGCTGTTGTCCTGGTGCAGGATGACATGGAGGCCATTTTCCAAGTCGTATTCTTCAAAGGCAATTTGGGCCTGAGCCGAATACCCCAAGGTGCATGCCGCCAAAAGGAGTGCGTACTGCTTCATGGTGTTCGTGTGCGGTTAATTTTTCACTCGCCGAAGCTGCAAGAACCACACCAAAGTGACCTATGTGCGCGCGACGAGTCGGTGAAGGTACAATGCCTCCTTCGCCCGCCGAAGTCGCGCAGAATAAAAATTCGGTCTGTTTTTCTTCGGAGGGCCGTATAGATAAAGATATTCGGCATATCTTTGCACCCCTTAACTAAACATTGTACAGCATGTACGCCATCGTAGAAATAGCAGGGCTGCAATACAAAGTGCAAAAAGACCAATACGTGTACGTTCACCGTTTGGCAGGCAATGAGGGCGACAAAGTAAGCTTTGATCGCGTGATGCTCGCTGAAGACAAGAACGGCGTTGTTGTTGGCGCCCCCGTTATCGAAGGTGCTGAAGTTTCAGCTACCATCAAGGCCCACGTGAAGGCCGACAAAGTGATCATCTTCAAGAAGAAGCGCCGCAAGGGCTACGACAAGAAGACCGGCCATCGCCAGCCGATGACCCAGATCGTAATCACCAATGTTAAACTGTCTGGTGGCAAGAAGAAAGCCGCAGCGGTAGAAGCCGAAGCTCCTGCTGCTAAAAAAGCCGCTCCTGCCAAGAAGGCTGCTGCTCCTAAGAAGGCTGCTGCTCCCAAAAAGGAAGCTGCACCCAAGGCTGCTGCTAAGAAAACCACGACCAAAAAAGCTGCAACTCCCAAAGCGGAGAAGTAAGCCGTAATTCTAGAACCTCATGGCACACAAGAAAGGCGTAGGTAGTTCCAAGAACGGACGCGAATCAGAAAGCAAACGACTCGGCGTGAAGATTTTTGGCGGTCAGCCCGCTATCGCCGGCAACATCATTGTTCGCCAGCGCGGCACGTCGCACCACCCCGGTAACAACGTAGGTATTGGCAAAGACCACACCTTGTACGCGTTGACCGACGGTATGGTTGAATTCAAAAAGAAAGCAGGCAACAAGAGCTTTGTCTCGGTTGTTCCCTTCACCGAAGGGGGCGAAGCCTAATTTGCTGAACCAACACAAGACCAACCCCCTGTCGCTCTGAAAAGCTGCAGGGGGTTTTTTAGTTTTACACGATGCTACAACTCACTACTATTCGTCAAGACGCCGAGGGCGTTATCGCCGCGCTGGCCAAGCGCAACTTGGACGCGCGTCCCGCCGTGGAAGCCTTGCTTGCCCTGAACGAGCAGCGCCGCCACCTCCAAGCGGAGACCGAGAACCAGCAAGCCGAGGCCAACCGTCTGGCCAAAGCCATTGGCCAGTTGTTCCGAGAAGGCAAGGCCGGCGAAGCCGAAGCACTCAAAGCCGAAAGCGCCGCGATCAAAGAGCGTTTGACGCAGCTTGCGGCGGATTTGCACGCCTTGGAAGAGCAGGAGCGCGCCCAGTTGGTCGCCTTGCCCAACACGCCGCATGCGTCAGTGCCTGCGGGCAAATCGGCCGAAGACAATGAGGTGGTGCGCACCTGGGGTTCGGCGCCGGACTTGGGCGAAGGGCATGTGCCGCACTGGGAGTTGACGGAAAAGTACAAGCTCATTGACTTTGAGCGCGGCGTGAAGATCACGGGTGCGGGATTTCCGGTCTACACGGGCCAGGGTGCGCGGTTGCAGCGCGCGTTGATCCAGTTCTTTTTGGACCGAAACACCGCGGCCGGGTACACAGAAGTTCAGCCTCCGCATTTTATCAATGAGGCGTCTGGATTTGGAACGGGCCAATTGCCCGACAAAGAAGGCCAGATGTACCACATGGCAGAGGACAATTTGTACGCCATCCCCACGGCGGAAGTCCCTGTGACCAATTTGCTGCGCGACGAGATTGTCGCGGAAGCTGAATTGCCCATTAAAATGACGGCCTACAGCCCCTGCTTCCGACGCGAGGCTGGCTCGTATGGCAAGGACGTGCGTGGGTTGAACCGCTTGCACCAGTTTGACAAGGTGGAAATCGTTTGCGTCGAACATCCCAGCAAATCCTACGACCGCCTGGAGGAAATGGTCGCGCACGTGGCCGGTCTTTTGGAGGACCTCGGCTTGCACTACCGCATCCTGCGTTTGTGCGGCGGAGACATGGGCTTCACCTCTGCCCTCACCTACGACTTTGAAGTGTGGTCTGCCGCACAGGAGCGCTGGTTGGAGGTTTCTTCGGTGTCCAACTTTGAGACCTTCCAGGCCAACCGCTTGATGCTTCGCTACCGCAGCACGGAAGACCAAAAGCCCCACCTGGCGCACACCTTGAACGGCTCCGCTTTGGCCTTGCCCCGCGTGGTGGCCGCCTTGCTGGAAAACAACCAAGGCCCCGACGGCATCGCCATTCCGGAAGTCTTGCGTTCGTACACGGGCTTTGACCGCATTACGGCATGAAAAAGGCCTGGATGCTCCTAGGACTGTTGGCAGCGGTAGGCTGCTCCTTCCCGTTTGAAGAAGATCTGACCGCTTTGGAGGCGGATACGCAATCGGCGTTGACCGCCCTGCAAAGTCTCTACGAAGACGGGATTGAGGCGGATTACGCGGATTTGGAGCGCCACGCCTCTATTGCCCGAACGAAGCGCTTTGATTCGGTCCATGAACCCTATTTCCGCAACGAATTTGAAGTGCTCAAGTACCACTACCGCCAGACCAGCCGTTGGTTTGAACTGCAGTCCTATGCTGAATGGGAAGCGCAGCTCGTCTACGGGTTGGAGCAAGTGCAAGCCTTGAAGCACGACGCTGAAAAGGGATTGATCGAGGAGGAAGCCCTCCGAGAGGCCCTGGAAAACGAGAAAAACGCGTTGCTGCCGCTCATCGCTGAAGTGGAAACCAGCTGTGCTGCCATGCGCGAATTAATGGCCGAACACGACAGCCTCGATACCCATTGGCAAGTGATGTGGGATCGCTGGGAAAACCCGAACTTGTAAGCATGTACATCTACAACGTCACGATCAACATCGACGACAGCGTCCACGAAGAATGGAAGGGCTGGATGATGGGCGTGCACATCCCCGAAGTCTTAGCCACGGGCCTCTTTCAGGATTGCCGCTTTACCCGCGTGATGGTGGACGAAGAGTCCGGCACCACCTACTCCATACAGTACCGCTTCAAAGACATGGTGGACTTTCAGCTCTACCAGCAGATGTACGCGCCGGCGCTCCAGGCCAAAACCAAAGAACGCTACGAAGGCAAATTTGTCGCCTTCCGCACCCTGTTAGAACTCATCGACGAACAAACCCCTTGAACGCATGAAAAACGCTTTTCTTTTTACGGCGGCTCTCGCCACCCTCTCCCTGGGCGCACAGGCCCAGTCCGATCAAGCTTCCGGCAAGACCGAAGTCATGACGCCCCAGAAATTGTGGGAGCTCGGTCGCGTCAGCTTGGACGACGTCAGTGAAAACGGCCTCGTTCTCTATGGGGTGTCCCACTACGATACCGACGCCAACCGCGGCAACCGCGACCTCTACATTGGAGAGATTGCTTCCGGTGAACGCTCCGTCCTGCGCGAGACCAAAGCCAGCGAATACGGCGCCTTCTTCCTCCGCGGCGGCGAGCGCATTGGCTATTTCACCGGCGGCCAACTCTGGCTTGACAAGGTGAACGATCCGTCCTACCTGCCCGTCCCCTTGACGTCCGTTGAAGGCGGCATGGGCGACGCTAAAGTCATTGAATTGAACGACGGCCGTTTGCTGGTCACCTTTGTGACCCGCGTGCAATTGGACCAAACGCCTGCGGAGCGCCACCCCGAGGCCCCCAAGGCCAACTACGCGGTCTACGACGACCTCATGTACCGCCACTGGGACAGCTGGACGGACTACTCCTACAACCACATCGCCTACATGGTGGTGGATCCCACCAAAACCACGGCTACCGGCAAGTTTACGGACATCATGGCCGGCGAGAAGGCGCACAGCCCCCTCCCTCCTTTTGGCGGTGCCGAAAGCTTTGACGTGAGCCCCGACGGCCGCTTCATCGTCTACGCCAGCAAGAAAGTGGAGAGCGGCAAAGAGTTCGCCTTGCACACCGATAGCAAGCTCTACCTCTACGACCGCGAGACCGGACGCACCAGCACCTTGAACGGTTTGGACGGCTACGACAACCACCCCAGCTTCTCTCCGGACGGCAAGTGGCTGGCCTTTGTCGCCATGCCGGAAGACGGCTACGAGAGCGACGTCAACCAACTCTACATCGTGGACGTGGCTTCTGCCGGCGAAAAGCGCGAATTGCAGCCTGTGGTTTCGGCCGAATACATCAACGATTTCAAGTGGATCTCCACCACGAGCATCATCTTCAATGAGAGCACCCAGGGCACGCAGCAGCTTCGCCGTTTGGACCTCATGACCGGAAAAAATGGATTGGCCGCCAAAAAGGTGACCCCTTTGACCTCGGGCGACTACAACTACGGCGGATTTGGCGTGTGGGGCAACTCGGTGATTGCGGAACGTCAGGACCAAAACCACGCCACCGAACTCTTCCACCTGAACGCGAAAAAAGAAGTAGCACCTGGTGCATTTACCGCGGAGAATGCGGACCTCTACAGCCAACTCGCCATGGGCGACATCCAAAAGCGTTGGATCAAAACCAGCGACGGCGGAAGCATGTTGACCTGGGTCTTTTTGCCCCCCAACTTTGACCCCGAAAAGAAATACCCCACCCTGCTCTACTGCCAAGGCGGTCCCCAAAGCGCGGTGAGCGCCTTCTACAGCTACCGCTGGAACTTCCAGTTGATGGCAGCCCAAGGCTACATCGTGGTTGCTCCTAACCGCCACGGCGTGCCAGGATTTGGCAAGGAGTGGAACGAGCAAATCTCCCAAGACTGGGGCGGTCAAGCCATGCGCGACTACCTCGCAGCGATTGATACGGTAGCCAAAGAATCCTACGTCGACGCCAACAACCTCGGTGCGGTGGG
>CAXRFY010000081.1:0-3740 GCA_964229925.1 Schleiferiaceae bacterium | reverse complement strand
AAGACCCAGCAGGTCCATGGTCTCAACCACATGTATTGGAGGGCGCACCAGGTATAGATCCAGATATATTTTTCGATACCGATGGTCGGGTATGGTACGTAGGTACACACTCCCCTGAAAATCCCTCTTTTCCGGGAGAAGGAGAAATTTGGATGCAAGAAATTGATCTTTCGTCCTGGTCTCTGATTGGATCTAGACACTTTTTGTGGCGAGGGGCTTGTGGAGGAGTTTGGGTGGAAGGGCCACATTTATACAAACGTGGCGACATGTACTACCTCATGGTCGCAGAAGGTGGAACGAGCTACAATCATGCAGTGATGATTGCTGCAAGTCAAAAAATTCAAGGCCCGTATATCCCAAATGACCGCAATCCCATTTTTACTTCCAGGCATCTATCCTATGACCATTGGGCACATAGTACAGGGCATGCCGACTTACTAGAGCTACCTGACGATCGCTGGTATATGGTAATGTTAGGAATACGAGGCGATGAACAACGTGGATCCAATATGGGACGCGAAACATTCCTTGCACCCGTAGTATGGGAGAAGGAACCATTTTGGTGGAAGGAGCCCAAGTATGAATGGCCTGTTGTTTCCCCTGAAACTGGTAAGATTGAACGAGTATACGATGTACCATTCCCAAATTCACTACAGGTAAAAAACCATGCTTTTCGGGATGACTTTAATTCCAAAGCCTTAAACCTTCGATGGAATTTCAGACGAGTTCCAACAGACGACCTTTATTCGCTATCCGAAAACCAAGGGCACCTTCGTCTTTACACCCAACCGGCTCACATTAGAGAGCGTGGATCCTCAAGTCTTATGGGCTTTCGTCAGACAGAATCCTACTTTTCCTATGAGACTTCACTTAATGTCGAATTAAATACAGCAACTTCAGAGGGTGGTATCGCACTGTTTCAAAAGGACAATTGCTATGTGACTTTTGGGCTCTCGCATCATGGAGATTCATACACCTTAACGCTAACCCAAGTATCTCCGAGCTCTTCTTTGAATGTACTTGCGACATCAAGCATTGAGCAATCATCTGGACAAATCAGACTGAAAGTAATCTCGAATGAGGAAGGATATTCATACTTCTACGCAACGGAGGGCTCTGACTTTACTCTAGTAATGACCACAGACTCTGATCTCCTGCTGAGTGAATCCTACACTGGGACATATTTAGGTATTTACACCACAAGCAATGGGAAGCCTTCAACGGATTACATAGATGTTGATTGGGTTGACTACCAAGCCAGAGAAAAACTCTAATAGGGCTCGTTCATTCATAAGAACGTAGCACACCTGCCAGCGACATGACCCATTAGCTCCGAGCCCCTTACCCATTCCGCACCTTCCTCACCAAAATGATGGTGGCGAGGATGAGGGTAATGGCATTGGCGGCCGTCATGGGGACGTCGCCGATGAGGAGGCCGTAGGCGAGCCAGCAGGCGATGCCGGTCGTAAAGAGGATGTACATCCAGAGGCTGATGGAGGCGGTGTCACGCGTTCGGATCACTTTGACCGCCTGAGGGACAAAGGAGACCGTCGTGAGGATGGCAGCTGCCCAACCGACCCATTCCATGCTTAGCCGACTTTGACGAGTTCGACGTCGAAGATGAGGGTAGCGTTTGGCGGAATCACACCTCCAGCACCTTGAGCGCCGTAGCCCAAATGCGAGGGAATGACCAAACGCGCCTTGCCGCCTTCGTGCAAGAGCATGATGCCCTCGTCCCAGCCGGCGATTACGCGACCCACTCCAATGGGAATGGCGATAGGCTGACCGCGCTGTACAGAGCTGTCAAAGACGGAACCGTCGGTGAGCATACCGGTGTAGTGCACGCTGACGTTTTGGCCCGCCTTGGGCTTGGGGCCCGCGCCTGCCACGTCCATGCGGTAGTAAAGGCCCGAAGACGTCTTCGTCATGCCATCAGTAAGCGACTTAAGCGCTTCTTCCGCCTTCTTAGCGGCTTCCTCTTGAGCTTTCTTGACCGAAACCATTCCGGCATCAAAAGCGGCCTTCGCGTCAAATGCTTCAGCTTCGGGGCCAACGGCGATGATTTCAACGCGCTCCAATTTGTCGTTCTGCGCGATGACATCCACGACATCTTGACCTTCCGTTACCTTGCCAAACACCGTGTGCTTGCCATCCAACCACGACGTCTCCACGTGGGTGATGAAGAACTGGGAACCGTTGGTGCCCGGACCTGCGTTGGCCATGGACAAAACACCGGGACCGTCGTGGTTCAAGCCGTCCACAATCTCATCAGGGAACTGGTAGCCTGGACCACCCGTGCCGCGGCCTTGAGGGCAGCCGCCTTGGATCATGAAGTCGGAGATCACGCGGTGGAAGTTCAGACCGTCGTAGTAAGGTTGACCTGCCGCCTTGGCATTGTTGGGCATGGTACCCGTAGCGAGGGCCACGAAGTTGCCCACCGTCATGGGAGTTTGTTGGAAGTGAAGGGCGACCGTGATGGCGCCTTTGGAAGTGTGAAATTTGGCGTAGAGACCGTTTTGCATGATTGAAAAGCTAGAGAGCTGGAGGGCTAGGTGGCTAGAGGGCTAGGTGGCTAGAGGGCTAGGTGGCTAGAGGGCTAGAGCGCTTCGCGCCGTTTGTTCGTTTGTAGGTTCGCTGGGGGTAGCGCAGAAAAAGCGCATTTGGCCCGATGAAAAGAAAAAGAACGAGCGCCCGAGGCGCCCGTCCATAAAGTCGTATTAGTTGGCGGGGGTGATGTCTTCGACCCAAATGTCAAACACCAAGGTGCTGTTAGGAGGAATGATATTGCCGGCACCGCGATCGCCGTAGCCCAAAGAGGGAGGAATGATGAGCTTCACGTGCGAACCTTTCTTCAGGCCGATGAGGCCACGCTTCCACCCTTCGATGACGCGCGCTTGCGCACCACACTGAACGGGGAAGAACCCGTAGGGCTCACGCTGAGGGGTGTAGGTGCCAAAGATTTCGGCGATCTGCTTGACGGAGCTGTCAAAAGGACGGCCCGTAGACAAGTAGCCAGCGTAGTGCACATTGGCAATGTCGCCGTCCTTGATGGGGGCGCCCTCCCCTTCTACGACGGTCAGGATTTTCAGGCCATCGCCCATATCGCGCGCCTTCTGCACCCACTTGCTGTACAAAGGCTCGTAGATGTCCGAATCCACATAGCCCTCCCCGGACAACCAGGTGTAGGCTGCCGCACGCTCCTTGCCGACTTGAGAAGCTTCTTCTTGGGCCTTCAGGGTAGCTGCCTCAATTTCCTTGCGCTTGAGCAGGAAGGTGGCAGGCGCATCAAAGTCCTTAGCCGCCTTGCCTTGGCGAACGATTTTCACCGTCATGGTGATGTCTTCGTTGGGTTTGTTGCTTTGCTTGTTGGTGGCGACACGGGCCATTTCGGCAATTTTATCACCGCCCGCTATCACGTGACCAAAGACCGAATGGCGGTCGTCCAACCACGGCGTAGCAACCTCCGTAATGAAGAACTGCGAACCGTTGGTGTTGGGTCCGCTGTTGGCCATAGACAAGATGCCGGGGCCGTTGTGGCGCAGATCGGGGTGAAATTCGTCCGGGAACGAATAGCCGGGATCGCCTTCACCGGTACCCAAGGGGTCGCCGCCTTGGCACATGAACTGAGGAATGACGCGGTGGAAGATCAAACCGTCGTAGAAGGGTTCGCCGCGCTTGATTTTCGTTTCGGGGTGGTTGCCTTCAGCTAGGGCCACAAAGTTGGCCACCGTCATGGGGGC
>CAXRFY010000080.1:0-2188 GCA_964229925.1 Schleiferiaceae bacterium | reverse complement strand
TCGCTCCACTCCCAGCCTTCCACATGGGCATCGGGGCGGTGCTGTTTGGCCGCCAAGGCGATACAGCCCGAACCGCTGCACCAATCGAGCAAACGTCCACCTGGCGGCAAGACCTCCAAAGCCGCGTGGAGCACCTCCTCCGTTTCCGGCCGCGGTATGAGGGCGCGGGAATCGCTTGCGAGCGACAGGCCTGCGAAGTCCACCTGACCGCGAATATGCGCCCAGGGCTCATGGCGTTTGAGGCGGTCCAAGACCGCTTGCGCAGCTTCGGGATTGGGCAAGGGCGTTTGAGGGTCCACCATGCTGAATGCGAGGCGGTTTCCGTGTGTCCATTCGGTCCACCGCGCCCACAGCGCGCGCACCTCCTCCAGCGGCAGCCCTGCCTGCTGAAGGTCCAAAAAGAAGGCCTGCTGAAACGCGCCGTAGGTCATGGGATAAAGGTAGGACTGTACCTTTGACGCATGACGGATGCCCAAGGAATTTTACGCTGTATCAAGCTCGCCCAACAGGCAGGCGGCTACGTTCACCCCAACCCCTGGGTGGGCTGTGTGATTGAGGCCCAGGGCCGCATTCTCGCGGAAGGCTACCACAGCAAAGCCGGCAAGGCCCATGCCGAAGTGGAAGCCTTAAAAGCGGTGAAGGACGAAGACCGCTCGCTACTTTCCGAGGCGACCCTCTACGTGAATTTGGAGCCCTGCGCCCACTTTGGGAAGACGCCGCCCTGCGCCAACGCCATCGTCGAAGCGGGCCTGAAAACCGTGGTGGTCGGCAGTCTAGACCCCAATCCCCTGGTGGCTGGCCAAGGGGTGGCTATCCTCCGGGAGGCGGGCATCGAGGTTCGGGTCGGCGTTGAAGAAGCGGCCTGCCGCTGGCTCAACCGTCGATTTTTCCACAGCATAGAAACTGGACGTCCTTACCTCCTCTTAAAGTGGGCCGAAAGTCCTGACGGCTTCATTGACGGTATCCGCAGCATCGATCACCCGGGCCCCTACCGAATTTCCAACGATGCCAGCCGCGCGCTCGTGCACACGTGGCGCAGCTTGGAGGCGGGGATTCTCGTGGGATGGGGTACGTACATGCTGGACGAGCCGGAACTCACGGTGCGCGAGGTACGCGGCGCCCAACCCCAACGCATTTTGTGGTCATCGCGCGGCAAATGGGACGTGGAGCCCGGCTGGTGGCTCTGGCAGGCGAAGAACAGTCCAAGGCCTTGGGAGGTGTTTGAACGTTTGGCCCGAGAATCTGGACTGCGCAGTATCCTAGTGGAAGGAGGCGCGGCCACGTTGCAGGCGCTCCTAGATGCCGGTCTGTACGACGAGATTCGCATTCTCAAAGGCCAAATTCCCCTTGGTGAGGGCGTCGCCGCCCCAAAGCTGCCGCAGGATGCCGTCCCCGTGACGCCCGGACAGTTCCCCAGCGACGAGTGCCCCGAGGCCATTGGCGACAATCCCATCGAACGCTACCTATCCCCTACATTTAAAGGATGAAGCGAATTCTTCTCGCGCTCGCAGCGCTGTGCAGTTTGATGTCCCTGGCGCAATCCGTGCCCCAGCGGCAGGTCTTTGGCCGCTACCTGATTTCAGGGCTGCAAGCCGAAGATGCACGCGCATGGCTGATGCAAAAATCCGTCTTGCCGGAGCCTGCCGAATGGACCCTCGCCTTCGAGCGTGAAAGTCCCGGCGGCCTGCACGTCCACTTTCAAGCCATGCTGTACGGCAAGCCCCTATCAGGAGCCGAAGCCGTTGTCTTTCTGAGCCCCGATGCACATGTACGCGGGGCGCAATGGGCGGTAATAAACGAATTGCCTCAGCCCCCCGCACAAGCCTGCGATGCGGCCGTTTTGGAGGAAGATGGCTGGCGATGGGTACGCTGGGAAGACCACCAAGGCTACGGCCCGCGGTTCTGGGAGCGCTGGGCCATCGATGCGGAAACAGGCGTGGTCCTTCAGCAGCGCGACATGCTGCTGCACTTCACGGACAGTGTGGGACGTGCGTTGGTGTTTCGTCCGGACCCCTTGGCCAAGGCGGGGGTGGTCTACGGCGGGACCTATATTGACGACAACGATCAAAATTCGGCCGTCCTCGACCCCTTGCGCGACACGGTAGCGGTGGGCCTGACCTACTCGAACGGGCTCTTTTCCCTGAGCAATTCAGCCGCTGTAATTCAAGAATTTGATCCGCCCGTGCTT
>CAXRFY010000079.1:0-12769 GCA_964229925.1 Schleiferiaceae bacterium | reverse complement strand
GAATCACAGCCGTTGCTCATGGGGTAGGCGTAGGTATACGTTCCGCTGCTGGTGTACGTATTTCCAAGCGGGTCCGTGAAGGAAACGCATGCGCTAGCAGTCAAGGTGGTGTCTTTGCCGCCCGCTAGCGGAGCGCCGGCTACCCAATTGGATGAACTTCCGGTTAAGCCAAAGTTGTAGAGCGTTCCGTTTTGGTTAGCAACGGCATCGTTTAAAGTCGTTAAACTGCTGTTGTTTCCCGCTGCAACGCCTTGGTTCGCCTTGTAGTAGGCCACGAGGGTGATGGGAGGGCTGCAGAGTTCCTTGTTGTAGTTGGCGGCGATTTGGGCGGACGTTCGGGCCGAATTCCAAATGCGCACCTCATCGATCTCCCCGGTGAACGGATTGTTGCCATCCACGCGTTTGCCGATCTGGATATAGGTGCCCGAAGAGGTATTCGTAGCGACCGTCAAATTGCCCTGGGCATCCAGAGCGCCGTCCACGTAGAGCTTGTAGTTGTTCGTAGCGTTAGGGTCGTAGACCACCGCCACATGGTGCCAGTAGCCATCGTTGACGGCTGTTACACCGCTTAAACCGTTGCCGCCGACTTCCAAACGTGGGGCATTTGCCCAAAGCAAATTGAAGGTGAAGCGTGAACCCGTTGCAAAAACGCCCCAATCCACAATCGTCTGCTGCACGCCACCGCCTGCACCTGGAACACAATTCGCTGTGGTTTTAACCCAGGCCTCCACGGTACGCGCGGAGTTTCCGCTAGCACCTTGTGCAGTCGTTAGCACGTAATCGTCCGTACCATCGAAACTGAGCGCATTCGTAGGTATGGGTTGAGCGAAAAGGCTAGAGAAACCGATCGTGGCTAACAGTACAGTGCAAAAGCGGGGTAGGGATTTGCGCATAGGTCGCAGTGTTACAGGGGGTTTGTGCCAACGGAAGGTAGGATAATTTTTACCTGCTTGGACTATTGCAGCCATTGAAGGTGCTGCTGTATATTTGCCGACCCAAATGGTGAGTGTAGCTCAGTAGGTTAGAGCGCCGGATTGTGGTTCCGGAGGTCGTGGGTTCGAGACCCATCATTCACCCAGAAGAAGCCCCGCAGCGATGTGGGGCTTTTTTATACCCTTCCTCCCCGCGCAAAGTGTGACTTGTGTCACTTATAACAAATTGATAATCAGATTTTTAAAAACTGATATTTGTCATAAAATGGGCATCTCTCCTTGGGCACTTTTGTGTTAGAATCAAAACCCCAAGGCTATGCAACTTGAACAGATTTATACCGGATGTTTGGCGCACGGCGCCTATTACATCACCTCCCAGGGTGAAGCAGCTATTGTGGATCCCCTTCGCGAGATAGGCCCTTACTTGGAACGAGCCAAGAAAGACGGCGTCACCATCAAATACATTTTTGAAACGCATTTTCACGCGGATTTTGTCTCAGGTCACTTGGATTTGGCCAAGGCGACGGGTGCGACCATCGTATATGGCCCCACCGCAAAGCCCAATTTTGAGGCATTGACCGCCACAGATGGTCAAGTCTTCCAATTAGGCGATGTCAAAATCGAAGTCTTGCACACGCCCGGCCACACGATGGAGTCCTCGTGTTTTTTGCTCTACGACGAGACGGGCAAGCCTACGTCTTTGTTTTCCGGCGATACCCTCTTTATTGGGGATGTGGGACGCCCTGATTTGGCCCAAAAAGTCATCGCCGAATTGACGCAGGAAAAATTGGCGAGCCATATGTACGATTCCTTGCGCACCAAGATTTTGCCTTTGGCGGACGACATTGTCGTGTATCCGGGCCATGGAGCAGGTTCGGCCTGCGGAAAGAATATGTCCGACGAAACCACGGACACTTTGGGCCACCAAAAGGCCAGCAACTACGCCCTGCAACCCATGGAGCGCGAGGAGTTTGTTGCTGCCATCCTAGACGGTCTGATGCCGCCGCCTAGCTACTTCCCGCAAAACGTGCTGATGAACATTATGGGCTACCCCTCCATCAACGAGGTGCTCACGCAAGGTTTGCACGGCTACGGACCCGAGGCCTTTGAAGCCAAAGCCAACGAGACGGGCGCTTTGATTTTGGACACTCGAAAAGCCGATGATTTCGCCAAAGGCCACATCCCCAATGCCATCAACATTGGCATTGACGGCTCATTCGCCAACTGGGTGGGCACGCTGGTTTTGGACATTCAACAGACCTTGCTCATCGTGGCGGATCCTGGCAGGGAAGAAGAGGTAGTCACGCGTTTGGCCCGAGTGGGCTACGACCACGCAATCGGCTACTTACAAGGCGGATTTAGCGCATGGCTGGCACAGGGTAAGGAAGTAGCGCACGTGGAAACCATGGATGCTGCCGACTTTGAAGTTCTTTTGAAGTCCTACCCGAAAGTCCAAATCTTGGATGTTCGCCGCGCCTCAGAATACGCCAGTCAGCACCTGCCAAATGCCAAAAATGCACCGCTGGACTACATCAATGAGAGTAGTAAAAAAGTGGATCCCGAGCTCACCGCCTACGTGCATTGCGCCGGCGGCTACCGCTCCATGACCTTCATCTCTGTGATGAAAGCGCGTGGCTTCCACGACTTTGTGAACATCAACGGGGGCATGTCCGCCATTAAAGACCAAACGTCCCTGGCACTCACGGACTATGTAGAGCCCACGACCATGTTGTAAGACGATGTGTTGTAGGGAAGGTTTTTGTGCCTTCCACGGGCCAGGAGGCCCGATGTGTGTGAGCCGAACCCGCGAGGGTTCGGCTCTTCGCTTGTACGTGTGCCTAGTGCCCGTGCTCCGAAGCCTCAATGGCCATGCCTTGCGCAAAGAGGTAGCGAAAAATGGCTTGCTCTCCCGCTTTTGTAACCACTTCGCCACCCGCTTTCCGGTTGGCTTTTCCGGCCATATTTGGGATAATGGCCGTCCACTGCTCTTCGTTGAGAATGGAAGCAGGGTGGAGGGTGTGGCAACGGCTGCACTGGGTTTGGTAGAGGGCTTCGCCAGCTTGGTATTCGGTCAGGGTATACCCCGGAAACTTAGACTGGAGTCGTGAATCGGAAATGTCCGTGGCTGCGGTGGTCTCAGGTGCTTTGGGCCCGAGGAGTCCACATGCGGTGCTTAGAAGGGCTATGGCGCCAGCGGCCAGAAGGGTAGGTAGAAGTTTCATGAGGGGAAGATAAGGAACTCGGGCTTCGCCCTCGCGCTGGGGAGCGCCTGCGGCGCGCTAGGGGGCTAGAGAGCTAGGGAGCGCCTGCGGCGCGCTAGGGAACTCGGGTTTCGCCCTAATAGTTATCGGGTTGAGGCATTCACCAAAACCTTTAAACCCTTCAACCCTTCAACCCTTAAGTGCCCGTTGAAAAGTTCTTCATCAGCCCCTGTGAGAGCCTTTGGAGAGGTGGTACTTTTGATAAATGCTTCGGAATATGCTACTTGGACTATTGCTGTGGGCGGGCGCGGTTTCGGCCAGTCAGCCCTTGTACTTCTATCCAAGTTTAATTCGCGGCTATCAGTTGCTTTGGCAGCATGAAGCTCAAGGCAGCCCCAATGCAGAAATCCACTTTGTCGGCCCCTTTGGATTGCACCCGGTGGCGGCTGCACGCTTTGGCTGGGAGCGGGAAGCATGCTTGGATTCGGCCAAGGCCTTCCACCTTGCAGAAACCCTTTGGCTGGATTACTACTGCGCCATGGGTGACAGTGCGCAAGCGGACCTGGCCTTAGTCTATGGGCCGGCGCATGTGAAGCGCTGGACGGATGATCAGCTGGCCACGACCAAGCAGAAATTGGAAGCGGACAAAACGAATCCCAGCGCTGGCCCTCGCGCTAGCTATGCCGTTCCACCTCCACCACCGCCTGTTGAAAAGCCCGCACCTGAAGAAGCGCCCAATTTGGCGGCTATCCCCAAATTCACCACCTACAAGGTGCAGCCGGGCGACAGTCTTTGGAAGATTCATCAGAAATTCCCGCAGCATTCGCTGGCTACGTTGATTGAAGCAAATGGGGGCAAGGAGGTGATATACATTGGGCAAATTCTCCAAATTCCGTTGTAATAGATGGAAGGAAAAGAGCGCCAGCCATGGCATACGTTGCTTTTTGTGGTAGTGGTTTTGGGCCTCTTCGGGGTCTTAGGGGCAGTAAATCCAAAGGCGGAATGGGTCCTTTCCGATTCTCTGGTGCTGCGCATGCCGATGTGGAAGCCTTGGGAGGATTTTGCCCGGGATCAGGAAGCGGCGGCGCTGGCAGTGGAAGATTCGGTTCGAGAATGGGCCGTTCAAGACAGTTTAGCACGAACGGGGGTCGAGACGCGAAAAAAACCGAAGCCAGGTCAAGGATTTATTCAATTTGCGCCGGAGGACAGCATGGGCTTTGCGAAAATGGTGATGGCCCTCGAAAAAGTGCGCCAAGGGGGCTCAGCGCGCATCCTACACTTTGGGGACTCCCAAATTGAGGGTGACCGGATCACCGGCGACTTGCGCGATGCGCTTCAACGCGTGTATGGCGGAGAAGGCCCGGGTATGCAGCCTTTGGTGCCCTTTGTGCCGATGGCTGCTGTAGCCCACACCGCGGAAGGAACGTGGACGCGGATGGTCAGCTTCGGCCGCAAGAACGATAAGAGTCCCAGCAATCACTACGGACCGCGAGGGGTTTCGCACCGGTACAGCACCAAAGACGGCAGCGGACCCGATGCCGTGGTGCGCTTTAGTCCGCGCAGCTATGGCTATGCACGTGCGCGGCAGGCTCGGCAGTTCACCTTGCTCCATGGTCCTGCTCAAGGGCCGTTGGAGGTAAAATGGTTTGCGAACGACACCCTTTGGAAGATAGAATACCTCGACAGTGCGGCACGCGGAGGGGCATTGAAAGCCGTAGCCACAACGCCCGTAAAATCGCTGCGTTTGGAATTCAAAGGGAAGAGCCCGGATTTCTACGGTTTAGCCATGGACGGAACCCAGGGTATTTCGGTGGACAATGTGGCGATGCGCGGGGCGGACGGCTTGAGCTTTAGCCGCATGGACCGCGCCCACTTTATCCAGTCCCTGCAGCGGCAGCCGGTGGCATTGGTCATTTTGCAGTTTGGAGGCAATGCGGTGCCCTACTTCAAATCCAAAGAAGCGGTTCAGCGCTACGGGGAGACGTTCCGGCGTCAGATCCGTCTCTTTCAGGAGGCGTTGCCAGGCGCTGACATTCTGGTGCTCGGCCCCAGCGATATGGCGGTGAAAGAGGGGATGGACTGGGTGAGTTATCCCTTTGTGGATGACGTTCGGGATGCTTTGCGCGAAGCGGCATTCGAAGAAGGGGCGGGCTTCTTTGACGTGATGGACTTTATGGGCGGCCCGGGAAGCATGGAAGAGTGGGTGAACGTCAATCCACCACTTGCAGGTCCGGATCACATCCACTTTACTCCGCGCGGTGCCAAAAAAGTGGCTACGGCCCTGGTGGAAGCGATGAACGATGAATTGGCACGCCATGACTAAGTTCTACCACCTGCTCATTGCGTTCACGGCCTGCTGTGGGTCGATGCAGGCCCAGCCTACCGCGGTGAATGCCCTGCCCACCCCTGCACCCATTCCCGCGGGGGACAATGCCTTGCTCTTTCCTGCGGGAGACAGTGCGTTCACACCCTTCTTTGAAAAGATGGACCGCCTAGTCTTTGCCGGTGAGGAAGCCATCCACATCGTGCACATGGGAGGGTCTCATGTGCAGGCGGGGCTGTTGACGGATGCTATTCGCTACCACCTGCAAGCGACGGCGCCTGGACTCATGGGGGAGCGCGGCTTCTTTTTTCCATTCAGCCTCGCTCGGACGAACAACCCGTCGAGCTACAAGGTTTGGACCAACAACCTCAACCAGTGGACCGGGCAGCGCTGTTCCGTGCCCAGCCATGAAGGCCCATGGGGTGTGTCGGGCATTCGGGCCTGGACTCGAGACAGCACGGCACGGGTGAAAATCTACAGCACCGAAGAGCCCTTTGGATTCACCCATGTGCGCATTTTTGCAGCCCCAAGCGATTCCTCCTACGGCGTGGCCTTTGGCGGAACGCCGGATACGGTGTGGTACAACGCGGCGCTCCAGGCCTGTGAGGCTCAGTACCTCAGCCCGCAAGACACGGTGGCCTTCCAGCTCTACCGTTCGCACCCCGATCAGAACTCTTTCTCCTTGGAGGGTGTGCAAGTGATGAATCAACCCGTGGGCTTGCGCTACCACGCCATCGGGGCCAATGGCGCCGCGACACATAGCTACCTCAAATGCGAGCGTTTCGTGGACCAGTTGCAAGCCTTTGCGCCGGATGTGGTGATTTTTGGCCTAGGCATCAACGACGCCTACAAGCCGGCTGGACAGTTTGATTCAACGGCCTACGAGCAGAACTACGACAGTTTGATGACGTGGATTCGGAGCGTAAATCCGCAAGCCGCCTTCATCTTTTTGACCAACAACGACAGCTACTACAAGGGCCGCTACAATCCGCACGGAGAAGTGGTCTACCGCTGCATGCTGCGCTTGGCCCAACGAAACGGGGCAGCCGTACACGACTTTTACCACCTCATGGGAGGTGCGCGCTCCATGTCCTACTGGATTCGGAAAGGCTGGGCCGCTAAAGACGGCATCCACATGACCCGAGCGGGCTACGCCATTCAAGCCGATTGGTTGGCCCACGCCATAGCGGACTGGTATGTGGAGCGCTATGATCGAGCCTCGGTCCCAGAACCACCAACGCCTGACGTCCCATGATGGATTGGCTTTTGCACCAGTTGCCCATTTGGTTGGCCTTTAGCGCCAAGCAGCCCATCATCTTCACGGAGGTGGGATTCTGGGTCTTCTTTGCCCTTGTGTTAACCGTTTACCAAGGCGTGCACAAGCGTTTAGCACTCCGAAACGCCTTCCTCTTCCTCGTCAGCGTATACTTCTACTACAAGACGAGCGGCACCTTCTTCTTCCTTCTGCTTTTCTCTACGCTGGTGGATTACTCCATCGGTGAACAACTCTACCGAACCTCCACCGAATGGAAGCGTAAAACCTGGGTCGCGCTTAGTGTTATCACCAATTTGGGCGTCCTCTTTTACTTTAAGTACCCCTATTTCTTTGCGGAATTCTTGGCGGATGGATTTGGGATCGAATGGACGCCCGTTGCTCATTATGCCCAACTGAGCAACAGCCTCTTTGGGACCGACTTTGTGGAAGACCGCATCCTTCTGCCCGTGGGCATTTCCTTCTACACCTTCCAGTGCATGAGCTACACGATTGACATTTACCGCCGTCAAATTGAGCCGGTCAAAAGTGTCTTGGACTTTGGCTTTTACGTCAGCTTTTTCCCGCAATTGGTGGCGGGTCCCATCGTTCGCGCGTCCGAATTCATTCCCCAGCTCTACAAACCCTACACGCTAAGCCGCGCCGCCTTTGGCATGGCCTTCTTCTGGATCCTCAACGGGCTGCTCAAGAAACTCATTCTTGCGGACTACATCGCGAGCAATTTTGCAGACCGCGTATTCTCGCAACCCACCCTTTACAGCGGATTGGAGTGCTTGTTGGCCCTCTTTGCGTACTCCCTTCAGGTCTACGCTGACTTTAGCGGCTACACCGATGTGGCCATTGGCGTGGCCATGCTCATGGGCTTCACCTTGACGAAGAACTTTAACTCGCCCTACAAGGCGGTGAGCGTGTCGGATTTTTGGCGCCGCTGGCACATTTCGCTGAGTACCTGGCTGCGCGACTACCTCTACATTCCCTTGGGGGGCAACCGCCAAGGTTCGTTCGCGTCCTACACCATTGTCTTTGTGGCCCTCTTTGTGGTGAGCATGATGGCAGACTCCTTCTTGGTGCCCGTGGCCTTTGCCGGCGGTATTCTGCTCCTCTTTGTGCTTACGCGTTTCATTCGCGCATTCCGCCAGTGGTTGAATACCAATATCAACGTCATGCTGACTATGCTTTTGGGCGGTTTTTGGCACGGTTCGTCTTGGAATTTTGTCACCTGGGGCGGCTTAAACGGTTTGGGCCTCGTGGTGTACAAGCTCTGGTCCAAAATTCGTCCCTGGAATCCGCGCGCTACCTGGGTGGGGCGTCTCTTTGGGGTGGCCACTACCTTGTTCTTTATCACGCTGACGCGCGCATGGTTCCGCGCTCCCGGTTGGGATGAGGCCATCAGCATGCTGACGCGCACCTGGACGGCCATGGATTGGTCCTTGGCGGACGATATTTTCCTGGGATTCTGGAAGCCCTTGACGGTGATGGTGCTGGGCTACCTCATCCACTGGATTCCTTCCGCCCTCAAGGAGCGCTACCGTCAGGCGTTTGCGGGTGCTCCGTTGGTGTTGCAAATGGGTATTGCGCTCTCGGCTGTCCTTCTGATCTACCAAAGCCTTTCGGCAGACAGTCAGCCCTTTATCTACTTCCAGTTCTAACGCCTGCGAGGAGCGGCGCTTCGGTGGGTATGGGCTTTGCGCGCCGAATGGCTTCCGTGTAGCCCCGATAGATTTTCGCGAGTTTCAAGGTTTTCCGGGCGTAGTGGGCGCCGGGCCCCTTGGCGACCTGGTCGACGTGGCCGGTCCAGAAGGTGGGGTCGAAGCCTTTTTTCTCCGCGAGGTCGGCGGCCCGCGCCACAGGAGTGGGGCCGGTGTTGTAGGAGGCCAGGACAAAGGGGAGGCGGCTTTCGGCGGGGACGCCGCGCTGCTTCCAAAATTGATCGAGAAAGCGCAGGTATTTGATGCCGGCTTTGATGTTGCTTTCGGGCCGGTAGAGATTGAGACTGTCAATACCCAATCGACGCGCCGTATTGGGAATCAATTGCATCACGCCAACGGCTCCGGCGGGCGAAACGATGTCGCTGCGAAATCGACTTTCCACATAGGCCAATGCCGTGAGCGTGTAGGGATCCATCCAATCGTTCTTGGCAAAAATGGCGTCGTAGGGCGATAGTGCAATGGGATCCAGCCAGTCATTTACATAGGTGGTCTTGCTGTAGAAGCCTTGGATTCGGGCGGCGCGCTTGCTCTGGAGGAAGTCGTTCATAGAGGTGACCAGAAGACTGTCCTTGCTACGTGCGGCCCAGTGGAAGCTGCCAGGAAAATGGGCAATCACTTCATTGGGGTAGTTTTTGAGGGCAGGCAAATAGAGGTCGGGGAGGATCCAGCCGTTTTGGGTGGGGTCCAAATGCCGCCACATGGTGTTCGATCCGATAGCTAACGGGAGGCTGTCCGATTGAGAAAGGAATTCGGGCAGCTTGGGGTATTCTGCCAGCCAGCGCAGGCTGTCTGAGGCACCCCATTGGACCCATTCAAAGGTGCGAACAGGGGCTGAGGTCGTGAAGCCGACCCGCTGTAGGAGGGGAATGTTTCCGGCGGCCACATCGGCACGGCCCACCTGCACCCAGGCCAAAGCTTCTTCTGCCGAGCGTGCAAAGAGCCATTCAATGCGCTGCGGTATGGCGTCTTCCCAGGCCTCCAACAAGGCAAATTCGTAGCCAATCTGCTTGCCATTCTCAATCTGCAGGCAGCCAGCGTCTGGGACAAAGGCGACGCGGACGGTTCCATTGTCGCGGCGGTCGCTGGCTTCCCAGCGGGCCGTTTCGACCATGTCCAATGGTTCAGCTGGCGATCCTACAAAGAGGATTGCGACCACAACGGGATAAGACCAACGCCAGCGCCAAAGCATGGCCCCAAGGTCGGCAAAATGCGGGTATCTTTGGCGGCATGATGCTCGGACTCCAACTTCCCTCTGATCCGCGCTGGGCACACGCCGCGGAAGATCAAATCGAAGAAATTCTCACAGACCACGCCTACTGCGAACAAAAAGCCGCATCCACGGCCATTTCGCTCATGATTACCTACCCGGAGTTGAGTGATTTGGTGACGGAAATGGCGGCTTTGGCGCGTGAGGAAATGAGCCATTTTGAGATGGTGCACAAGCGAATTTTGGACCGAGGCTTGACCTTAGGGAAGGAGCGCAAAGACGAATACGTGCACGCCGTCATGGCCTATTTCCCCAAAACGGGGGACCGAATGCTCCGCCTGGTGCACCGCCTGCTCGTTTGTGCCCTCATCGAAGCCCGGTCTTGTGAGCGCTTTAAGGTCTTGTCCGAAAACATTCAGGACCCCGAACTCTCTACCTTCTACGCCCGCCTCATGGCTTCCGAAGCCAACCACTACACCCTCTTTTTGAAGTTTGCCCGCCAGTATGGGGGCCGCGCTCCCGTGGATGAGCTCTGGAAGGGCTTGCTCGCGTACGAGGCGGAGATCATCGCCCAGTTTTCGGACGGAAAACGCGTCCACGGCTAGTCGAAAAAAAGCACCTTCCGCCGCGCCAAGGGGAGGGAATTTGACCCGACCTTTGGGGCCATGGAAAGCAACACTCCCTTGCAGCTTACGGCCCTACATGCCGTGCACAAAGCATTGGGCGCCAAGATGGTACCCTTCGCCGGCTACGAAATGCCCGTTCAATACGCCGGAGTCACGGCAGAGCACCACGCCGTCCGTCAGGCCGTGGGTGTCTTTGACGTTTCTCATATGGGCGAATTTTACGTCGAAGGCCCAGACGCACTGGCCTTTCTGCAGGCGGTCACTTCCAACGACGTGGCCAAGCTCTTCCCAGGCAAAGTGCAGTACTCCTGCCTGCCCAACAACGACGGCGGCATTGTGGACGACTTGCTCGTCTACTGCTTTTCAGAAACCAAGTATTTGCTGGTGGTCAACGCGTCCAACATGGCCAAAGATTGGGCCTGGCTGGTGAGCAAAAAAGGCGACTACAACGTGGAGATGCGCGACGAATCTGCCGGCACCTCCCTGCTGGCGGTTCAGGGGCCTTTGGCGGCTAAAGCCCTCCAAAGCTTGACCGACCTCGACCTCGACAGCATGAGCTACTACACCTTTGGCGTGGGCAGCTTTGCGGGCTGTGACGACATTTTGGTCTCTGCTACGGGCTACACCGGTGCGGGCGGCTTTGAGATCTACATGCCAAATTCCTGTGCCGAACAAATTTGGAACGCCATCTTCCAACACGGCGAAAGCTTGGGCATCGTTCCCGTGGGCTTGGGTGCGCGCGATACCCTCCGCCTGGAAATGGGTTTCTGCCTCTACGGCAACGACATCAACGACAGCACCTCGCCCATCGAAGCGGGCTTGGGCTGGATCACCAAATTCACCAAGGACTTCACCAACTCAGTAGCCCTGAAAGCCCAAAAGGATGCAGGCGTCGCGCGCAAGCTCGTTGGCTTTGAACTGATTGATCGCGGTGTGCCCCGCCACGACTATCCCATCACGGATGAGGCCGGTACGGTCATAGGCATCGTTACGTCCGGCACCATGGCTCCCTCTGTAGGGAAAGCCATTGGCATGGGCTATGTTCCGACCGAACTTTCGGCTCCTGGAAGCACTATCTATGTGGAAATCAGAGGCAAACTTTTGAAAGCGGAAGTCGTTTCCCTACCTTTCTGGAAGGCCAACTAAGACCCTATGGAGACCTACAAACTGGACCGCACGGACAAAGAGATTCTACGCCACCTCCTCGAGGACGCGCGCAAAACGTACACGGACATCGCCAAGGACCTCCAAGTGTCTCCCGGTACGGTGCACGTCCGCGTGAAGAAAATGGAGAAGGCGGGCATCATCCGCGGCGCCAGTCTTCAGTTGGATTACGAACAACTCGGCTACGGCTTCATTGCCTTCGTAGGCATTTACCTGAGCAAGACGTCGAGCACACACGATGTCATTGTGGCCCTTCAGGCCATTCCTGAAGTCACTGTGGCACACATTGCCACCGGTCGCTTTGGCATCTTCGCCAAAATCCGCTGTACAGACACCAAGCACGCCAAGGACATCATCTTCAAAATCAGCGACATTCCCGGTGTGACCAACACCGAAACCATGATCGCCCTCGAAGAGTGCATCAACAGCAGCAAGTCCTTGCTCGCGAGCATTCTGGACGAGTTGCCTGCCGCAGGCGAAGAGGCTTAAACGCTTAGAGGAGTCCGGCAAGTTTGCGTACCGCATAGGAGGCGGCATGCAGACCGAAGGCCGCAGGAATCCACGCAGAGGTCCCATAGAAGGACTTCTTAAAGTTGCTGCCGTCCGTCAAGCGCACCGACTCGGGATTGGCCAGCTCGCTCGAAAAAATCACCGGGAAGCCCTTTTTAATCTTGTATTCACGCGCCAGACGCTTCCGAATGTGCTTCGCAAACGGACAATTGTAACTGCGCTCCAGCTTGGCAATCTGGATCTTGCTGGGGTCCAAACGTCCTCCAGCTCCCATCGATGAAATAAAGGGGAGCTTGGCCTGGAGCGCCGTCACAATGAAATTCAATTTGGGCTGCACGCTGTCGATGCAATCCAGCGCAAAATCAAATCCGGGCTGACTGATCAGCGCGCGCATGGCTTCGGGCGTCAAGAATTCGTCATGAGTATGCACGACCACATCCGGGTTGATGTCCTTGACGCGCGCTTCCAGCAAGGCCGCCTTCTTCAGGCCATGCGTCGAGGAAAGGGCCTGCAGCTGGCGGTTGCGGTTGGTAGGATCTACCACGTCACCGTCGACCAGCGTGAGGGTGCCCACACCGGATCGGGCCAAAAATTCCACTGCAAAACTGCCCACACCGCCCAATCCCACCACCAGGACATGCGCCTTTTGCAAGCGCTCAATGGCATCGGGGCCAATGAGGAGTTCGGTACGTTCGAGCCAATGCGGAGTCATGAGGGCGCGAAGATAGGAATTAGCTGGAGGGCTAGGTGGCTAGAGGGCACGCGCTTCGCGCAAATTAGCTAGGTAGCTAGAAAGCTAGAGAGCACGCGCTACGCGCTGTAGC
>CAXRFY010000078.1:0-3953 GCA_964229925.1 Schleiferiaceae bacterium | reverse complement strand
GTCCATGGCGCGCAGGGCGAGGTGGATGAGGGTGGATTTGCCGCCGCCGGAGGGGCCGACGAGGGCGACCGTTTGACCGCGTTGGAGGGTGAGGTTGAAGTTTTGGAGGGCAGGGCGGGATGCGCCGGGGTAGGTGAAGTGGAGGTTGCGGAATTCCAGGGTTTCGGGACCGTTGGCGGGGCAGGACCAGGCTTCCGTGACGTCGGGGTCGCGCAGGGTTTCGGGGAGGTCCAACACCTCAAAGAGTCTCTCTGCTGCCGCATTGCCTTTTTGGAGGTTGTAGAGGGCCATAGAAACCGACTTGAATGCCGGGATGAGCTGGTAAAAGAAGAGCAAATAGGCCACGAGGGTAGCTCCCGTCAGCCCATGGCCGAGTAGAACTTCGCGGCCTCCGTAAAACAGGATGAGCAGCAAGGCGAAGACGCCGATCAATTCGGACAGCGGGCTCGCCAAATCTCTACGGCGGTGCACGTCGCGCGTCGCCGCAAAGGCCCCTTGGTTGACCTGCTCAAAGCGTTTTTGCTGGTAGTCTTCGGCCTGAAAAGCTTGGAGGATACGCAGCCCGCTGATGCTTTCCTCGAGGGCAGAAAGGACCTGGCCCAATCGGTCTTGCGCCACAGAGGATTTCCGTTTTAAATGTTTACTGACCCGGTTGAGGAGCCATGCGGCAAGGGGGGCCACCACCAACAGAAGCAGGGTGAGTTTGGCACTCATCACCACTAAAACCACCAGCGAGCCCAGGATAACCAGGGGTTCGCGCACCAGCAGCTCCAGCCCGGTGAGAATGGCCCATTCGATTTCCGTGACGTCGGTGGAGGATCGGGCCAAAATATCGCCCTTTCGGCTTTCCTGCATCGTAGCCGGACTCAAGCGCATCACTTTTTGATGGAGCGCCTCGCGAAGTGTAGCCGTAATACCGGTCCGTAGGGTAGCCATATGCCACAAAGCGATGTAGCGGAAGGCATTTTTTAGGATAAACAGGCCAAATGCCGCCACCGATACCCGCCACAAGGTTCCCAGTGAACCATAGCGGCCAACCGCCTGGGCTACATAGTGGGCTATCCAATCTTGGGCAGTCATACTGCCCCACCCCGCGTGAAAATGCGGGACTTCCTGCGCGCCTTCGTGCACTAGAATGACATCCTAAACGGGTATGATCATGCCAAGCGAGACCAGGGACACCAAGGTGTACAGCACGTAGAACAGTGCTGCCCCGGAAAAAGCGCCGCGAAAGGCGCCCGCCATTCCTAAAATCCGTCGCAATGGGGTCATCCCCACGAAAGTACTGCCTTATCCCGAGTACCCGGCGTACTTTTGCTGCATGGAGAGCACACGTCAAAAGAAAATTGCCAGCCTGTTGCAACGCGACCTCGCGGAAATCTTTCGCGCTACGGCGGCGTCAGACTTCCCAGGCACCCTCATTAGCGTGAGCAAAGTGCGCGTTTCGCCCGACTTGGGCCTTTGCCGGGTGTACCTCTCCGTTTTCCCCATTGCCAAGTCGCAGGACGTGATGGCTTATACCGAAGAGGCGGCGCCGCGTTTGCGTTCGGCCCTTGCGCAAAAAGTCAAGAGCCAATTGCGCATTATTCCTGAGCTGCACTACCACTTGGACGACTCCATGGAGTACGAAGCCAACATCGATCGTTTGCTCCGTGAGGGCGGCGAAAATCCCTTCAAATAAACGTTTGTGAATCCGTCCCATCCAGCCAAACTTGGGGGACGCTTCTTGCGGGGGCGTACGCTCTCTACCTACGTGACGTGGGCCGCTGCCGCCGGTGTAGCCGTGGGCACCGCCGCTATGATTGTGGTGCTCTCCGCTTTCAACGGGCTGGAGGCCTTGGTGATGGAGACCTATGCGAGCGTGCATCCGGATGTGACGATCACGAGTACGGAGGGGGGGCGTTTTGCACTTTCGGACCGAACAGCTTCCGCCCTGCCCGATCTATTTCCAAACGGATTTTACCGAATGCAAGAGCAGAAAGCCTTATTGCGTTCGGAAACCCGCGAAGTCCTTGTGAATGTTGTGGGCATCCCCGCCGACCAATGGGCCCAAACGCCCTGGATGGACTCGCTCACCAGCGCAGCCGACCTGCCCTTTGCACACCTCCACGCAGCCGCCCTCGGCTACGGCGTGGGCATTCAAGTCGGTCTGCTTGAACTCAGCGGACGCGAAGGCCTGGAACTCCTTTGGCCCAACGGACAACCCGACCTAGGCATTGACGTCGCCTCACACTTTGCCCGGCAGCGCATCTCGCCCACCCGCATCTTCCGCGTGCATCCGCAAGTGGATCAGAACACGGTGGTGGTGGATTTGGCCACGCTGCAAGCTTGGACGGGGGACGCGCGCATTTCGGCCTTGCACGCTTGGAACGTGGACGATGTGGAAACGGTCCAAAAGCGCCTCAGCGCCCTCGACCCCACCCTCGTCATTCAGCGCCCCGAAGACCGCGAAGCCGCCCTTTTCCGCGTCATGAAGAGCGAAGGCCTCATCACGACCGCCATCCTCGCCTTCATTGTCCTGCTCGCCTCGCTGGGCCTCTACAGCGCTACGGTGCTCTTGGGCATGGAGAAATCGAGCCAGCGCGCCATCCTTCGGGCCATGGGCATGTCCGAACGCCACGTACGCCTCAGTTTCTGGTGGAGCGGCCTCTGGGTCAGTGGCTTGGGCGCCCTCATCGGTTGGGGCATCGGTGGCCTACTCATTGCGGGACAAGCCCACTTTGGCTGGGTGTCCCTGGGCACTGGCTACGTCGTAGCCTCCTACCCCGTTGCCTACAGCTGGGTGCAAGGGCTTTGGGTCTTTGGATTTGTGCTTTTGGTGGGGGGATTGCTTTCCGCCTGGGCCACGCAAGGCCTCAAAACGCGAATGGCGGATTTGAGGGGGAGCTAGGGCTGGAGAGCTAGAGAGCTAGAAGGCTCGGGCTGCGCCCTGTGGCTAGAGAGCTGTCAACATCGGCCCGTATTCCTCCACAATCTTGTCAAAGGTGGCCATGAGTTCATCGACCTCGTTGGAAGTCACCAGCGTCATGCGGTAGTCCTTAAAGTTGGGGAAGTCCCGGAAGTAGTTGGCGTAGTGCCGGCGCGTCTCTGTGATTGCGAGTCCTTCCCCTTTCCACTGAATGGCCAATTCCAAGTGTCGGCGCGCCGCTTGAACGCGGTCCTCCAAGGAGGGGGCAGCGAGGTGCTGGCCGGTCGCCATGAAATGTTTGATTTCGTTGAAGATCCAGGGGTAGCCGATGGAGGCGCGACCAATCATGACGCCGTCGACGCCGTACTTGTCGCGCATTTCGATGGCCTTTTCGGGGCTGTCGATGTCGCCGTTTCCAAAGACGGGGATGGTCATGCGCGAGTTGTTCTTGACTTCGCCGATCAGGGTCCAGTCCGCATCGCCTTTGTACATCTGCTTGCGGGTTCGACCGTGGATGCTGATCGCTTGGATGCCGACGTCTTGAAGGCGTTCGGCCACTTCCACAATGTGCTTGCTTTCGTCGTCCCAGCCCAAACGCGTCTTCACCGTGACCGGCTTGTTGACGGCTTTGACAATTTCCGCCGTCATGCTGACCATCTTGGGAATGTCCTGGAGGATACCCGCACCGGCTCCCTTGCAGGCCACCTTCTTAACGGGGCAGCCGTAGTTGATGTCGATGATGTCGGGGTTGGCCTCCTCACAGATGGCGGCGGCTTCGCGCATGGAGTCAATTTCGGCGCCAAAAATTTGGATACCGATCGGGCGTTCGTACTCGAAAATGTCCAATTTCGCCACCGATTTGGCGGCATCCCGGATCAACCCTTCGGACGAAATAAATTCGGTATACATCAAATCGGCCCCGTGCTGCTTGCACAGCGCACGAAAAGGCGGATCGCTCACATCCTCCATGGGAGCCAGCAACAAGGGAAAATCTCCTAATTCTATGTCCGCAATCCGCGCCATTTACCCGATTTTAGTCCTGCAA
>CAXRFY010000077.1:0-10588 GCA_964229925.1 Schleiferiaceae bacterium | reverse complement strand
GCTTTGGACCGGTCCTGTTGTTTTGGCCGCTGATGCACCCGATCGTGGGTTGTCGGCGAACTATGAAGCAGAATGGACTCTTCATAAAACATTAAAAGGGTATTCTCGATTGTCTCTTGGCTTCTATTATCAAACGACTTCTGATCAAGCATCTGATTACAGTTGGTATCAAAACGCTCCACAGGAGTTTTACAACTATGCCACAGATGTTTCAAGCCAAGGCCTTCGCCCTTATATCCCGATGGCACAAGCCTCTAGCGGTATCCGGTGGAAAGGCTACTCCCTAGGCTATGAAGTTCAAGGGAGTTTAACTCCAATTTTGAATTCCAATTACAGCCTTGGGTATGAATACAAAAACCCTATACGGCATTACTTCATCGGTCTTCAATTTGGATATAGCCATAACTTTAACATGTGAAGTTGTTTCTCTAACTATTCTGTTAATTAGAGAATTGCATACCCACGATCATTGATTTGATCGTAGTATAGGGCTCGACTTGGGGTCATCATGATGATATTGAATTCCTTGGGATTATGGGATTACAGGTGATTCCAAGCGTGTGCTCTGAATATTCCGAACAATAAATTCAAGCTATTATAGGGACTTACTTAGGATAGAATTCACTCAATCTGATATGGTTTATCCATTCCATTCAGCTTCGACCTTTTCTCCAATAGCTCCACCACGTGGTTTGACCCCCAAAAGCCAGTGAACGTTGTTCGCTGGCTTTTTTTATGCTCCCCAACAAACAAACCAACAAACCAACTTACGCGCGAAGCGCCCATACTCCCATACCCCCAAACCCCCAAACTCCTAAACGGCAGGGCGAAGCCCGCTGCCTACGGCCACTCCACCTGCTGCCCAGTAAATGCAGCCCAGTCGGCCAAGAGTTTGAGATGCGCAGCAACCGCCTTGTTGCGTTTGACAAGGGCGTCGAGGTAGGCCACTTCACGTTGGTTCTTCATGAAAACGGATGAATAGCCCAGCGAAAAGGACTCCTCTTCCAGCTCCCAAAGCTCTCTATAGGTGGCCGCTTGCGTATACATGGTTTGAACGTTGACCACACTCGTGGGCCACTGTTGCGACCACTGCACCTGACGGTTTTGTGCTTCTTGAACCAAAAAGGCTTGGCCCAAGGACATTTCCTGAAGGTAGAGGGATGCGAGCTGGCGTTCGGATCGGTTTTTCCGATTGAAACCGGGAATATCCCAAGTCACCTTCCACGATGTGCCATAGGGATTAAAGGAGTCGGCATACTGCCAGCCGTTTACATGCACATAGGGCGCATTCCAGCGCTGCATCCGCTCAAAACGCAGTTGGGTCTGGGCCTGCTGCTGTTTGGCGTCCCAAAGTTGACGTTTGGGCACCTGGTCCATGGGGCGGTCTTCCAGGCGCGCGATTTGCCCGTAGATCGGGGAATCAAAATTCAGGGCTTGCCAGGTGCGGTTGGCCCCTTCGGGTCCGAGGAAACTCTGCATCTCTTGCCATGCGGCTTGTTCGCTTTGAAGCGCCTCTAGGTAGTGGTTTTGGCGCATGACCCGGTAGGCAAAGAGCTCGAGGGTGTCTTTTCGGGCCGAAGCACCCAGGAAAAAGGAGGCCCTAAGCTGCTCCAGTTGGTCCTCCAGCCGCACCAATGAAGACGCGTAAGCCTCGCGCTCGCGGTAGGCTATACTCCACGCCACAAAGCGTTGCACAGCTTCCTTCGCAACTTCTTGCGCTACGACACGCAGCTCTGCGGTGGCCACATCGACCGAGCGCTTGGCTACATTGACCTTTTGCTGGGAATCCGAAAACCAAAGCTGAGGCCCCAGAGGAAGCGTAAGCCCCAAGCCCGCTAGGCCACTGATCGGCACCTTGGACTCGGGATTCAGCCAAGGGCCGCCGCCCCACTGCCCGGTCGCATTCAGCGCTACCCCGCCCACGAGCGGCAGGCGAACATCGGCTTCCTGGTAGCGATAGCCTGTTCCGGCACCCGCATCCTTCCCGCGATCCAAGACGGACAACTGGGGATCAAAGGCGGCTCGCGCACTGAGCAATTTGGCCTCCGCTTGGTAGACGCGCAAATTGGCCTGTTGGTAGGCCCAGGCCTTTTCGACCGCCAAAGCCACGTAGTCGTTCAGACCTTGTGCGGCGATCGAAAAACCACTGAGTAGAAGAAGCCCTACGGATATACCCTTCATCATTTGGCTGCGGGTGTTATGCGGTTAGCCGGAAATCCATTCAGCTGTCGCCAGAGTTCAAACCAAAGCGGGACATCCCCCAGGAGCAGCGTGGCATGGCTGTTAGTTCCTGCCTTTAAACCGGCAGGCCAGGCTTCGGCGGGCTCCAAGACAATGGGGAAAGTCGATTGATCGGGTCCAACAGCGGTGCTCACAAAGCGCACCTTCGCTTCGAACATCCCCACGCTGTGTTCGGGCCAACCGGGGATGGGCAGCATAGGGTAGCCGTCAAAGGCCAACATGGCTCCTTGCTGGGCATGGAGCAAGGGGATGTCATTGGGATCGCATTGCGCCACGACAATCAGGGACTCGTAGGCAGGGACAAGCGTCAAGAGCTTTTCGTCTTTTTTCATCAAGGAGCCCGGAGCTTTCTTGCTCAACTCCATGACGACCCCGTCGCGGGGCGCAATGACATACCGGTTGGAGATGCGTCGAGCGACTTGGTTTGTTTTGGACAGTGCTTGGGTGGCCGATTCCAGGGATGAGGCCTCGTCGGCACGCGCTTCAGCCACCGAGGACTCCAGCTTGGCAATTTTCTCCGCAAGCTCTAGGCGTTTTGCCTCGTATTCCGCCTTGCTGGCCGCGTATTTCTGGCCTTGGCCCTGTGATTGTGCCCGAGCCTTTTGCCAATTCATGGCTTGACCTTCCCAAGTTTGGCGAGAAATGATGCCCACACTCAGCAGACTGTCCGCCCGGTGTTTTTGATCCAGGGCTACGTCCTCTGCTGCTCGATAGGCTACCCAATCGGTACTGTCGACCCGAACCTTCTGACGCGCCACTTGGAGCTGTGGGCGAAGTCCGCGGCGGGCTTGGTCCAACTGGGACCGCAAGGCCTCTGTTTTTCCTTGGTAGGCCGCATTGGCCTCTTCTTTGGCGCGTTGGCTTGTGGTCAAATTATCGAGAAGTGCTGGATCCAAGTAGTCCGACCCAATTTCCTCCAACAAAAGGAGCGTATCGCCTGCGCGCACTTCTTGGCCTTCTCGGACATACCACGTGGTCAAACGGCCATTTTCGGCTGCATAAAGTTCGGAAGGCCGGTCCATAGGATCGTCCATGGTTACGACCCCGGTCATAGAGACCGTTTGGGTCCAAGGAAGGAATAAACTCGCCAATAAGACCAAGGCCAAAAAGGCCATCCAGCGCCAGGGGGCTTTTTTATCGCTCGGGGGATGGGTTTGCTCGAAGTTCTGAATCCACGCTTTCCCTTCGAAAGGCTGCGTATCCGCCGGGTTAAAAGGACTGATATCCACTCCCTCATGGGCGAAGGTGCTATCCAGCTTGGTCAAGGCGGTGAGCACATCAAAAATGGAATCCACACCGGCGACTAGTTTTTCTAAGTTGGCCAAAATCGTCAAGAAGACGATCTCAATGGCCACAAATTGACCAATGGAAACCGTTTGGTCGATAACCAACCACCCGCCAACAGCCAATAGGGCCGCCGTGAACGCCACACGCGCGCCCCCAAGGATGGCGTGCATGCGCCACACCACGCGGAAATGTTTGCGGCGCGCTTTGAGGTATTCGGCGACAAACCCCGCCATACCGCCTTTTTCTTGCCCCTCAGCTTCCTTGAGGCGGGCGGTCAAGGCAAATTTGGCCTTGCTCTCTTCCATGCTCCATAGAAAGCCCCGGGAAAGGCTCCAGCGTATCATTAGGATGGCGATACCCAATATGATGAGGGCTGCACCTACAAATGTGAAATCGTAAAGGAAGAGAAGTAAGAAGCCAAAGAGCAGCTGCAACACCGCAGTGGAAACGTCTAAGAGCAGTTTAGGTAGTTCTTTTTGAAGAATAATGGCGTCAAAAAAGCGGTGAGAAGGCTCTTGCGATTCCGAGGACAAAGACAATTCTGTCGCGCGTTCAAAAAAGTAGGCCGTTCGGACAAAAAGCCTTTGCTGGAACCACTCGGAGAGGCGCATTTGGACTAAGCCAAATAGAATCATGAGCGCCGAAAAAATGAGAACCAAGGCAAAGAGCACCCACCATGAAGCAGACAAACGGCCGCCCATGAGCTGACCGATTAGCGCTTGAAAGCTCAGTGGTAACACGAGGCTGAAGGCGCCTCTAAGTGTTGCAAAGGCTAGAATCAGCCATACTGTAGGTCGGTCGTTTCGGACCACACTCCACAATCGATGCCATGCTGGACGGATGTCTTTCATGCTTCCCGTTTTAGCAATTCGCGTGCCATGTTAGATGCGTCTAATAGGAATACTTCCTGGAGGGCTCTTCTTCGCTATACTGCGAGAACACAGGCCACGATGTAAAGTTCAGACGGGCGTACATTTGAGGTATGTCCCTTTCTAGATTCCTCCTCGGTGTGCTTTGCACCCTGTCCATTTCGGCATCGGCAACACAAACGCCTTCTTGGTACCCCCAATCCAACCCACTCGATAGCATTGAGTCCGAAGAGGTACAGGTGATTGGAGAAGTTATGGTTGAAGCTACTCGCACAAATCGTAGCATCGCAAATGTGCCCACCCGGACCGAAGTACTGACGGACGAAATCGATGAGGCCGCTTCCATGGAACCAAGTCAAATTGCGCATCTCATCACGCACAGCACGGGCATTCAAGTCCAAACCACGTCGGCTACCTCCAACGGGGCTGTGGTGCGCATCCAAGGTCTCAATGGCCGCTACACCCAAATGCTGAAAGACGGCTTCCCCCTTTACGGTGGATTTTCGGGCAGTTTGGATGTCATGCAAATTCCTCCCTTGGATCTTCGACAAGTGGAGTACATCAAAGGCTCTGCCTCTACGCTTTACGGTGGAGGAGCCATTGGCGGTCTGATTAACCTTTTAACCAAACGACCCACCAACGAGCAGTTGCTTCACATCAACCGTTCTACCATCGGTGCTCAAGACATCAACCTATTTTTATCGCGACGCCAGGGAAAATGGGGCTACACCACCCTGATTTCAAGACACCTTCACAGCCCCTATGATGCCGATGGGGATTCTTTTTCGGATGTGCCTAGCGTTCGAAAATGGGCCGTCAACCCCAAACTCTTCTTCTACCCCAACGCGCGCACCGAATTTTGGCTGGGCGCCCAGATCCAACTCGAAGACCGCGTGGGCGGCGACCTCTCCATGATTCGAGGCGATGCGCCAACGGCTGGGAATTTCTATCTGGACAGCCAGAACAGCCAACGCGTGAGCACACAGGCCCTCTGGCGCAAAACCCTCGCTTCTGGCGCGAGTATTACGGCGAAAAATGCGCTGAATCAATTTGATCGGGAACTGCGCATCCGTCCCGCCTTTGGGCTCCAAGATCTGTACTTCGCAGGCCGTCAACGCAACAGCTACACCGAAGTGAACTATGCGCAGAGCTCGGACCAAGCCAGTCTCAACGTGGGCGTCAATGTGGTTACGGATCAGTTTGAGGAATTTCCCCTGACATCCACACCGCTTTTACGGAACCAACAGAGTCAAACCCTTGGGTCCTATGTCAATCACCTGGTGGACCTCGGGAGTGCTTGGAGTTTAGAAAGTGGGCTTCGCGTCGATTTTGCGCAAGCTGCATCCGCTGTTTCCGCATCCAATGGGGAGTGGTTCGTTTTGCCGCGCTTCAATGCCCTTTACCGTGCTTCACGCCACTTCACCTATCGATTGGGTGGAGGCTTTGGCTACCGCATGCCGACCCTCTTCAACGAAGAAGCCGAACCATTGGGCTATGCCGGAATCGCTGCCATCGATTT
This sequence comes from Schleiferiaceae bacterium, assembly GCA_964229925.1. Taxonomy (GTDB): domain Bacteria; phylum Bacteroidota; class Bacteroidia; order Flavobacteriales; family Schleiferiaceae; genus TMED14. The sequence goes on along the minus strand of CAXRFY010000077.1, from coordinate 4,672 downwards.
TGCCAACCTACGCGCTGAACGCAGCTATGGCGGCAATTTTGACATCAAATACGTGGCCCAACTGCCTGCCGTTTCAGGGTTGCTCACCTTGAACCAGATGTTCTTCTACAACCTGATTGACCACGCTATCCAACTCGTGCCCACCACAGATAGCACGTGGAGCTACGGCCAAAGTGGCGCCGTGGTTCACAGCCGTGGCTTTGAAACACAACTGAAGTTGACGGTGCATCGATTCACCTGGTTTGTGGGCTACACGTATACCGATGCATACACCGAGGACCGTTCGGTGAAGCAAGCCGCCACGCTCACGCCCAAGCATAGCATTAAAGGCGATCTCCTCTATGTGGTGGATGGACTTTGGCGCATCGGCTGGGACTACGAATACAAGTCCGCGCAAGTATTGAGTTCCAACTGGGTCACCCCCGATCTCTTTTCCACAGGTATTATCGTGGAACGCACCTTTGGCCCCTTGGTTATCTTCTTAAATGCCGAAAACTTCACCGATGTGCGTCAGACGCGCTTTGGATCCTTGGTAAGCGCTCCCTACCAGACGCCTCAGTACACGGAAATTTGGGCACCTCTAGACGGCTACTTCTTTAATGCCGGCTTGAAATACCGATTCTAAACAATCGACTTCTAGGTGGCGTTTATCCCGTATGAACAGCCCTTTGTCGCCCGAATCCATCGACCGCATCATTGAAATGGCCTGGGAGGACCGCACGCCTTTTGAGGCGATTGAGGTGCAATTTGGCCTCAAGGAAAATGAGGTCCGCGCCCTGATGCGTCGCGAAATGAAAGCATCGTCCTTCCGGATGTGGCGGGAGCGCGTAACCGGCCGAAAAACCAAGCACGCCGCCATGCGCTCCGAAGGCATCACGCGGTTTAGAAGCAAGAACCAGAAGGGCTAGTTGTCGCGCTTTTCGAAGGTTTCAGATCGGCGCTTTTTCACGCGGCGAAATGCCAGCACGATGAGGGCCACCACGCAAAAGGCAAAGAAGCCAAACTCTAAGCTCAAAATGCCTTTGAGCAGCCAGTCGCCCCAGTCCATTACTTGAGTTTAACAGCGGTGCCGTAGGCCAGCATTTCGGAGGCGCCTTGCATGATCATCGCCGTGTTGAAGCGAACCCCGACCACTGCATCCGCACCGAGGCGTTGCGCATCTTTGACCATGCGCTCCAGGGCTTCCTCGCGCGAATCCGCTGCGAGACGCGTGTACTCTTCAATCTCGCCACCGACGATGTTCTTGAGGCCTGCGAAGATGTCGCGACCGATGTTGCGCGCTCGAACGGTACTCCCGCGAACAATTCCGAGGGCTTCTACGATTTCGTGCCCGGCTATCGTTTCTGTGCTTACAATTTTCATCCGTTTAAGCGTTTAAAGTTTAGACTGAATAGCTTGCCAAGCCGCTTGATCCAAGGCCAGGGGATACGTTTGGCCCAAGTACTCCAGCCACTGCTCTTCGAGCGCTTTTTGGAGGTCCGTAATCACTTGGCCGCGGCACTCGCTCAAGGTCTTAGGACCCGCAGGCAAGGTTTCCGTAACCACCACCACGGCAAAGCCGTCTTCAAAGGCCAAGGGGCCGCTCACTTTTTCGCCCGAATCGCCTGTAACGTCTACAAGCAGTTTTTGCTTGTTGTTCAAGGTGCTATTGCCCGATTCCAAGGCTGTATAGTCCTGCGCGGCCAATGCCAAGGGGTCTTTGGCGTTGAGGACACGTGCCACCTTTTCGGCGGGCACCCCACGGCGCAGCTGGTCCGCCGCTTTCTTGGCTACCTTTTCGTTGCTGGTGGTGAATACCGTTCCCGTGTAGCGGTTGTTCCACTGGTACTGATCTTGGAAGGCTGCAAAGAAATTGGCGAGTTGCGCACTGTCTTGAGAGGCTGCGTCCCACACTTTCTCGCGGGTGAGGTCAAAGACCAAAATGCCCTCGCGGTATTCCTGCGCCAGGAAGCGGAACGTCGCATTTTCGGAGGGCAGGCGGTATTCCGCCTCGGCCAACAAGGCTGCGTTGATCATAGGCTGCAAGACACTGTAGGCTTGCGCCGGATCTACTTTTTTCACGTTGTCGGAAGGCTCGTTGAGTGAGGCCAAACGGCGTGCTTCCGCATCGATGGCGCGCGCGGCAAATTCGGTTTGCGTGATGACGCCACTGCCCGACTGGATGCTCGAATAGGTCACAACGGGCTTGCTTAGCTTCACCGTGCTCTTGCCCTTCTCCAGCGCCTTGAGCACTTGATTGACAGCAGCCTCGTCGATGCTCACGTTGTAACGTGCCGAAAGCGTCGCCAAGAATGCCTGCAACGAAGCGTTGGAGCGCTCATCGCGGCGAATCTTGCCCGCCAACTCGCCCTGCATGCGTTCAAAGGCGGGAACTTCCTCACGTGACACGCGCTTCACAATGTGCCAGCCGAGTTTGGTCCGGAAGGGCTCTGAAAAATCGCCGTCCGCAGCCAAGGCAAAGGCAGCATCTTCAAACTCGGGGAGCATTTGGTTCAAGCCAAAGGGAGGCAATTGGCCACCGCGCTGCAATGAGCTTTGGTCTTGGCTGTGCTTGCGCGCCAAGGCATTGAAATCTTCCCCCGCTTGCAAACTCTTGTAGAGGTCCTGAATCTTTTTGGCGGCCTCTGGGTTGGGGCGGTCTTCCGTATCCAAAAGCAAAATATGTGCAGCCGTCATGCGGTAGCGCGCGGGGCGCTTGTCCAGCACTTTAATCAGGTGGTAGCCGTACTGCGTGCGCACAGGACCCACCACTTGGCCCACTTCCGCGTTGTAGCAAGCGTTTTCAAAGGGATAGACCATGTTGAAGACGTTGAAGTAGCCCAAATCACCCCCGTTGACCGCACTGTAGCTGTCGGATGACTGCTGGCGGGCAATGGTCTCGAAGGACTCTCCACGGTTCAAACGGTCCCGAATAGCCAGGATCTGCTTGTACACTTTGGCGGTGTCCTCAGGCAGCGCATTTTCGGGCAAGTCCAGCATGATATGGGCGGCTCGAACGTCCGTCGCCATGCGCGCATACGCTTCCTTCACGATGCCCTCGTCCACCGTCTTGTCCGTCAAATAGGGCTTTAAGAGTTGGCGGTAGTAGGTATTGTATTCGGTCAAAAAGGCCGCCAACGTATCCCGTCCGAGCGCCTCAGCCTCCGCCACCTTGCGCTTGAATGCGATGTACAGACCCAAGTATTCCTCAGGAGTCTTGGGGTCAATTTGGTTGCCAATATCCTTATTCTTCCCGTAAACGTACAGGAATTCATCAACCGAAACGGCTTTCTCGCCGACGGTAAAAAGCGTTTGGGCCGAAAGCTGACCTGCAAAGGCCACCAAAATCAAGGTGAAAAGCGTCTTCTTCATGAGCGGTAGGAAACGAATCTAAGCGTCTAAAAATTTTTTGAATCCCAAATGTACAGTCCCGAGCGGGCTTGACCATGGCTTTTGGGCCTCAATACAGCCAGCGGCCCCGGTAGGAATCGTAGATATTGATGCCTGCCTTCCATTGAAAGCCAGAACCAATGGTTTTACCCGGGGTAAATACGCGGTAAATGCCCCATTTCATGAGCTGTTTGTTGATTCGGAACACCCGCTCCACCCCGATAAACGTTTCCACGTGCCGGAGGTCCAAAGACGGAATCAACACCGCACTGCCGCCCACGGCTGTTTCCAAATTCAAGCGATTCACCAAAGGAATTCGTTCGAGCAAGGCCCCTTGGAAGTGGTGAATGCCGTAGAGTTCGACATAGGCGCGCGCCGTGTGGTAGGTGGAATCCAAGGCCTGGAAGCTGGCGGTAGGCATGGAAAAGAGGCGCTGGTCCGACCCACGGAAAAACTTGTGCTCAATGAAGCGAATGCTGTCCAAGTTGGCCCCAAAGAAGCTGCCCGCACCGGCACTCCACTCGGTGTAGCCCAAACGGGGCCATTGGATGAAGTCGCGGGATTCGATGCGCAACTGATGGTAGTCCACGTCGGACCCAAAGAGGCCCGGAATTCCCCAGCGGTAGTCGATTTCGATGTCGGGGTAGTCGCTCCCGAGGATGAATTTCCGGTTTCGCTTAAAAATGTAACGCTGAAAGGGGCGAATGAGCACCTGTACCCCCGCGATGGCCACCGTGTAGGTCGGAAAATCCTTGGGCGGATTCAGGGCCCCAAAGAGGTCGTCCGACCAGGTATCCATCACCAGGCCGGCAATGGACGAACGCTCCGAAAAGTCCAAACTCGTCCGCACATAGAATCCGTTGAACCATTCCATGCGCTGCGCCACCGTGAAATAGCGCCTGCGCGCATAGTTGCCCCGCGCAAAGGTGCCCATGATGGACTCGTACGTGTTGACCATCATGTAGTCGTCCCCATAGGCCCATTCCACGTCCCCGAAGCGGCGCGGATTGTAGCGGTAGTTCAGCGAAAGCTCTCCTTTTACATCCTGATTGGCAAAGCCGTAGTTGACATAGCCGTCCAAGGTGAGTCGCTGGTCGTTGTCAAACGTTTTAGTCACGCTTCCGCCCAGATTGTGCCGGTAGCCGCCAATGCCAAACGGCCTGAATTGGGCAATCAAGGGGTCTACATACAGCGAAATACCGCGCTTTCGGGACCGGTAGCCCATACCGGTAAGCACCGGCTTGTACCATTTAAAGGTGTTGTACTCGCGATCCACACTGTCGATGTAGGCATCGCTGTCGTA
>CAXRFY010000076.1:0-19957 GCA_964229925.1 Schleiferiaceae bacterium | reverse complement strand
GTGCCATAGGCCATCATTTCCGCCATACCCCAATCCAGGGCATTGCGCTCAAAGGCCATCGCAGCCCTGTCGCCAATGAGGCGTACGATTTTGGTAAAGAATTTTTTGCCGTCTGGCAGCGTCGTCAGGGCCTTTGCCACTCCGTCCAGGCGCTCACGGGCTACCTCTGTGTTAGGCAGGTGGTGCACGTCGCCGTTCTTCGCTGCGGGGAAGTTCTGCCACTCGTCCAGCATGAAGGGCACAATGACATTCTTTTCAATTTTCTTGGCCGTATCAAACTGGCCTTCCAGCATGTCCTTAAACTCTCCCTCCAACTGCTTCAGCAAGGTGTTGGGCACTTGGCCTTCGCCGAGCAATTTCTGGAAGTAGATCTCCCGGGGATTGGGATGGCGGGAAATGGCCTTGTACAGCAAGGGCTGCGTAAAGCGCGGCTCATCGCCTTCGTTGTGTCCGTACTTGCGGTAGCACAGGAGATCGATGAAGACATCGCGGTGGAAGCGCTGGCGGTATTCCATGGCAAAGCGCATAGCATGCACCACGGATTCCACATCGTCGCCGTTCACGTGGAGTACGGGTGCCAAAACCACTTTGGCTACATCGGTACAGTAGGTGGAGGAACGCGCGTCCGTATAGTTGGTGGTGAAGCCCACCTGGTTGTTGATCACGACGTGGATGGTGCCCCCGGTAGAGTAGCCTGCCAGGCGCTCCATTTGTAGGGTCTCATACACCACGCCTTGCCCAGCTACGGCCGCATCCCCATGAATGAGAATGGGCAATACCCGGTCAAAGTTGCTCGCATAATCGGTGTTGCATTTTGCGCGCGCAATGCCCACAACCACGGGATCGACCGCCTCCAAATGGGAAGGGTTGGGCGCAATATTCATCTTCACCGTCTTCTGGTTGGCCAAGGTGCGCTCCGTCGTATACCCCAAGTGGTACTTTACGTCTCCGTCAAAATCATCGTCCGCAAATTCCTTTCCTTCAAATTCCGAGAAAATCTGCGAAGCCGGCTTGCCAAACACATTGGTCAACACATTGAGTCGACCCCGGTGAGCCATGCCCAAAACCACTTCTTCCACGCCCAATTCCGCGCCGCGCTGCAGCATAAAATCCAAGCCTGGAATCAAGGACTCTGCGCCCTCAATGGAGAAGCGCTTCTGGCCGACAAACTTGGTGTTCAGAAAGGCTTCAAAGGCAACGGCTTCATTGAGCTTGTGCAAAATGTGCCGCTTTTCCGTCTGGCTAAGTACGGGATAGTTGTCGTTGGGATGGATAAAGGACTGTACCCATTTAATCACTTCCGGTTGACGCACGTACATGTACTCCACGCCAATCGAGCGGCAGTAGATGGCCTGCAGGTGGGCCACAATCTCGCGCAGCGGCGCCGGCCCTGGCAAGCCCACCTCCACGGCGGCTTGGAAAACCGTGTCCAAGTCCGCAGCGCTCAATCGGAAGTTCTCCAGGTCCAAGGTGGGGCTGTACGTCCGGCGCTGACGAACCGGGTTGGTTTGCGTAAACAAGTGCCCACGCGTCCGATAGCCATTGATTAAATCGAGGACGGCAAATTCCTTGCGGACTTCATCGGGAACGGCCGTTTCTACTTCAAGAAGGTCTCCGTATTCCGAACGTGAAAAGTCATAGCCCTGAAAAAAAGCCCGCCAAGAGGGCTCCACAGCGTCTGGGTTCTGGATGTACGCCTGGTAGAGGTCGTCCAAAAAGCCAATATGAGAGGTTCCTAGAAAGGAAAAGCGGTCCATGTATCCGTGCGTTACTGGAAAGCAAAATTACGGCAAAAACGACCGCCTATTACTGAAAATTCCGTGAAAATATGAGGGATTTCTTGCTTGGTTTTCAAGCCGTTCGGCTAAAAATCCACTGCGCTAGGGACTGCAAATCGGCCGTTTGACAGCCCAGGGCTTCCGCACGGCCCAATGCCTCCATCGCCAGGTCAAAGTGGAAGCGTCGCTTGGCCTCCACATGGGCGAGACTTCCCGCGTCCATCATCGCCGCTTTAATGGCGTCCACCTTTGCATCGCTGCGGTGGGCAGCCCAGGTATCCAGCAGTTCAGGCCGATGCGCGTGCAGATGGAGGTACAACAGGGTCTTTTTGTTGCTCCGAATATCGCCTCCCACTTGCTTTCCGACCTGATCGGGGTCCCCAAAGGCATCCAAAATATCGTCGTGGATTTGGAAGGAGGTACCCAGCTCGAGTCCAAAGGCATACAGGGCCGAAGCCACTTCCGAAGAAGCGGAAGCCGCCGCCGCACCTAGCTCCAACGCACAGCCCAGCAACACCGACGTCTTGTACCGAATCATCTGCAGGTACTGCCCCTCGTGCACCTGGTCTTGGGTCTCAAATTCCATGTCCCACTGTTGGCCTTCACAGACCTCCAAGGCCGTTCGGTTAAATACCTTCAACGCCTGGGGCAAGGTCTCCGCCGGCAGGGCGCGCAAGGATTCATAGGCCATCACCAGCAAGGCATCTCCGCTCAAGATGGCGGTATTTAACCCCCATTGCATGTGGACCGTCGGCTTTCCTCGACGCACCGGCGCCTCGTCCATGATGTCGTCGTGAATGAGGGAGAAGTTGTGAAAGCGCTCCACAGCATGTGCCGCAGGTAGCGCTTGCTCCGCAGGTGCACCTAGGGCTTCCGCCGCCATGAGCGAAAGAACAGGTCGCAACCGCTTCCCACCCATGCTCAAGATATAGCGCTGTGGGGCATACAAGGAATCGGGTTGGCGGTTCCATTCGGGCTCGCCAAAGCCTTGCTCCAAGCTCTGCAAAAAAAGACGTTGAAGGCGTTCTACGGCGTTCATGCCACTAAGGATTGGAGGTAGGCCCCATAGCCACTTTTCACCAAGGGGGCCGCCAGGGCGCGCAGTTGATCGGCGCTGATAAAGCCCATGCGGTACGCCACTTCTTCAATGCAGCCCACCTTGAGGCCTTGGCGGCGCTCCATGATTTGGACAAACTGAGCCGCCTCCATCAGGCTGTCAAACGTTCCCGTATCCAGCCACGCGGTTCCACGGTCCAACACGCCCACGTGCAGCGCTCCACGGCGCAAGTATTCCCGGTTGACGTCCGTTATCTCGTATTCCCCACGCGCCGAAGGCTTCAGATTAGCCGCGATTTCCACCACCTGGTTGTCGTAGAAATACAAGCCGGGAACCGCAAATGAACTTTTGGGCTGCGCAGGCTTTTCTTCGATGGACAGCACTTTGCCTGCTTCGTCAAACTCCACCACGCCATAGCGCTCTGGATCGCTGACCGGGTAAGCAAACACCACGCCCCCTTCCGGGTTAGCGCTCTCCTGGAGCAGTTGAGGCATCTGCGTACCGTAGAATATGTTGTCGCCCAAGACCAAGGCCACCGAATCCGATCCAATAAAGTCCTTGCCCAGCACAAAGGCTTGCGCCAGGCCGTTGGGCTCAGGCTGAACGGTGTAGTGGAACGAACAGCCCAGTTGGCTGCCATCGCCCAACAAATTCTGGAACAAAGCCGCGTCGTGTGGCGTGGTAATGATGAGGATTTCCCTGATTCCCGCCTGCATCAACGTGCTCAACGGATAGTAAATCATGGGCTTGTCGTAGACGGGCATCAACTGCTTGCTCACCGAATGGGTAAGCGGGTGCAAGCGCGTGCCAGAACCGCCGGCGAGGATGATGCCTTTCATTATTCGTCTTCCGCTAGATCAATTAAAATGTCTTCCATGTCCGTGGCGGACATCACTTTATTGAGTGACATCAACAAGCTGGGGAGCAGGATCAAATTAGAGAACATGGCGAAGACCAAGGTAATGGAAACCAATAAACCGAGGGCCTGGGTACCCCCAAAGCTGGAGGCCAAGAAGATGAAGAAGCCCGCAAAGAGCACGATGCTGGTGTAGAACATGGAAGGCCCCGTCTCCCGAATGGCCGAACGCGCCGCCTTCGCAATGTTGTGCCCATTGCTCACCAATTCTTGACGGTAGCGCGCCAAATAGTGCAGCGTGTCGTCCACACTGATGCCAAAGGCTATGGAGAAAATCAATACCGTAGAAGGCTTCACCGGAATGCCAAACCAGCCCATGATGCCGGCGGTCATGACGAGCGGTAGCAGGTTGGGGATAATGGCGACGACGACCATTCGGATCGTCTTAAAGAGCCCGGCCATCAACAGCGAAATCACCACAATGGCGAGCAATAAACTCACCACCAAATTGTTGATCAAAAACTTGGTCGAACGCAGGAAAATAATACTCGCCCCGGTGTAGGCCAGGTCATAGTCCTCGCTGGGGAAAATTTCGCGTGCGGTCGTCTGAATTTTTTCGACCAAAACCATCATTTCTGGGCGGGTCAGGTCTTCTACCTGGACCGAAATCCGCAACTTCTGATGCGTCTCGTCCAAAAATCCATTGGTCAAGAAGGTCAAGTCCTGGTTCTGGTCCAAGCGCGGCATGCTGGCCGCAATCAAGGTGCGCTCTTGGCTGTTGGGCAGGTCGTAGAACAAGGGGTCACCACCGTAGTAGGCTTGACGCCCAAACTTGAGCACATCCACCACAGAAAGAGAGCGACTCACGTGGTGCATGGTGTCCAAAGCCGCTTGGAGGCGGTCGACCCGCTTCAACACTTTGGATTTCTCTGCGCCATTTTCCGCCCGGGTGTCCACGACAATTTCCAAGGGAATGACGCCCCCCATTTCGCGCTCAAAAAAGCGCATTTGCTGCACCAAGGGGTCCGACTCGTGGATGTCTGTGGTCAAGTTCCCCGTGGTTTGCATTTGGGCCATGCCCGCAACGCCCAAAAGCGCCAGAACCAAAGCCCCTACGTACACTTTTCCGCGGTTGCCTTCCGCCGTGCGCACCAGCCACTCAATCCACTTCACCAGCCACTTCTGGTTCAAATGTTTGTAGTGACGCTCCTTGGGCGCAGACAGCCAAGAGTACAACACCGGGATGATGGTCATGCTCATCAAGAAGACCATAAAGATGTTGATCGAGGCCGCAACCCCAAAGTGCACCAAGGCCTCGGAAGACGTCAAAATGAACGTCGCAAAACCCAAAGCCGTCGTCGTATTGGTCAGGAAGGCTACTCCCCCAATTTTCTTGATCGTGTGCATCAAGGCTGCCCGAACATCCTTATCCCGAGCGTATTCCTGGTGGTATTTATTGATGAAGAAAATGCAGTTTGGCACCACAATGACAATCAGCAAAGGTGGAAGCAGGGCACTGAACAATGTGATCTTGTAGCTCAGCAAGCCCATGATGCCGTAGAGACCGACTACCCCTACGCCGACCACAGACAAGGCGATCAGCGCAGCGCGCATGCTCCGCAGGAGCAAGAGCATAATGAAGACGGTCACCAAACCTGTTAAGATCAGGAAGAGGTTGATTTCCCCTTTGATGCTTCGCGCATTGTTCAAGCGCAGGTAGGGCAGTCCCGATACCTGAACTTCAATGCCCGTACGGCGTTCAAAGCGCTTGGTCTCCGCGTGGATTCGGTCAAAAAGGTCAAAAATGATCTCCGAATAGTTGGCCTTATCGCTAATGGTTACCACCATCAAGTGGGTCTTGGTATCCCGGCTGCTCAGCAATCCGTGGTAAATGGGCAGTGCCTCATAATGGTCCCGAATGGCAAAGGCTTCCTTGGGGCTATCCACCCGACCGTCCATAATGGTCGTGGTTTCCATCTCTGCCCCTTCTTCATCGCCCAAATAGAGATCTACGGCGTTGTGCAAGGACAAGACGCCTATCACTTCTTCCTCCTTTTCTAAACGAAGTGCCATATCGCGCCACGTATTCAATACCGAAGGCGTAAAAAACGCGTCGTCTTTGGCCGCCAACACAATGGCATTGCCCGACTCCACAAAATCATCGTGGAAGTCCATGTAGGTGGTGAAGACCGAGTCCGTGGACGGGAGCATCTTCGCAAACTCGTAGCTGATGTCTACCGAGCGACCCGCAAAGGCCATCGCGCCGATGTACAGCACCCAAAAGGCAATAACGCCTTTACGGTACTTCAATAAGAATTCTCCAACGCGTTCCCACATAGTTAGCAAAGGTACAATGGTAAGCCGTGGCTTTTGAGACCGATTCAGCCGTTCAACAATCGCGCCAAATTACCGATAGAGCACGGGGCGGCTAGGCGCTGCATCGTTGGCCAAAGGGGACACTTGTAGGCTGAGTGACCACGTCCCATCTTGCGCTCCTTGCGGCACATACACCAACTCTGTAATCGTGGCGTGGCTGCGGGCTTCCGGTCCTGGCGTTGTCGCCTTGGGGTCCAAGCCCCAGAACGCACGGTGGCAGGCCAAAGCCCCTCCATCCTCTTCGCGGTCTACGGACGGCAAATCCACCACCCAATGGCCAATGCCCAAAGCGGCCAACTCCCTGCCCACCGCGGCGTCGAAGTAGGGTGCATCCCCATTGGAATAGTTCACCTCACGCTTGCTGGGCGCATTGGGCAGGGTCCGAACCACCAAAGCCTGATGCCCCTCTAGGCCACCAGCGCGTTCTATGGCTTGGCGCACGCCCTCCCACGCCATGCAGGCCCCGAGGGATTCACGTCGCGTGGGCGTGACCGAAATCAATAGGGCTTTCAGCACAAATGGAATAGGAACCTGATGCACCGGAAAGTAGCCGGAACACACATGGCCCAAGGTTTCCGTGTGGCTGCCATGCGCATGCGGATTGAGTTCCCACGTCATGAAATTCACGGCACCTCCTTCTTCGACCGAACCCACCCAATCTCCAAGGCGAACGGGGCTTTTTGAAGGGCCTGGAATGTACCACGCCCGGCTACGGCCCACTTCTATGGCCAAACTCAAATCGTAAAATTCCTGCGCTATGCCCATCGGAGGTCTAAGGTAGGTCTTCCGCACTAACGAAGCCGTCCGCCGCGATGCGGTCCATCCAAAGAAGTCCTTCGTCGGTCAGGCTCCAAGCCTCGGGCGTTTGCAGTATCCAGCCCTTCCGCACATAGGTCTCCCAAGCGAAGTCCAAGGCCCTCGCGTGGTCCCCTACATCGCCTCGTGAAAGTCCCTCCGCCCGTCGCAAGCTGGTCATGATGCGCTCGTTCAAGCGGTCCAGGGGGCTGAGGTGTTCGGATTCGGAGCAACTGGCTTGGGGGCTAGGGGGTGCGGGGGTGTGGGCCCACGCTTTCAAGTATCGGGCGTTGTTGGGCAGGTTCCAGCGGCGTTCGTCGCGGCCGTCAAACGAGTGGGCGCCGGGGCCAATGCCCACATAGGCGTCGCCCGCCCAGTAGGCGCTGTTGTGTTGCGCGCGCCAGCCGGGGAGGCTGGCGTTGCTGATTTCGTAGGGATCCCAGCCTTGGGAGCGGAGGTGTTGGCGGAGCCAGAGGAAGTCCTCGCTGGCGCGCGCATCGTCCGGCGAAGCCGTTTTGCCGCTTTGGATGGCATGGTGCAAGGCGGTGCGCTCCTCGACCGTGAGCGCATAGGTCGAAAGGTGGGGCGTCCCCAGCTCCAAGGCCATGCCGACGTTGTCCTGCCATTCGCCCAGGCTGGTGCCGGGGAGGCCATAGATGAGGTCCAGGCTGATGTTTTCAAATCCAGCGTCTTGCGCGCGGGCGATGCCTTCTTGCGCTTGACGGCCCGTGTGGGCCCGGTTCATCCACGCCAAACGGGCATCCACAAAGGTTTGAACCCCCACGCTCAAACGGTTCATGCCCAAGCGACGCCATGCCGCAAGGTGGTCGGCCGTTAGATCTTCGGGATTGGCCTCCAAGGTGAACTCTCCCCCCGGCTGGAGGGGGCTGTGGCGGCGAAGCGTCTCCGTCAGCGCCTCCATCGAGGCGGCCGGAAGCACCGAAGGGGTTCCGCCGCCCCAGTACCAGGTGGCCATGGGATGCCCCTGAGGCCAGCGTGCGCGAAGTTCGTTTTGCATCGCCTCCACCATGGCGGGGAGCGTGGAAAGCTGGGTGGAAAAGTGGAAGTCGCAGTAGGTACAGGCCTTTCGGCAGTACGGCACGTGCAGGTAGAGGCCAGCCATCAGCGCGGCAGTTCAATGCGGAAGGTGCTGCCTTCTCCGGGGGCACTTCGGTGAACGCTGAGGGTGCCTCCGTGGCCCGCTTCAATGATGCGTTTGGAGAGCGACAGGCCTAGGCCCCACCCGCGGGTCTTGGTCGTAAATCCTGGATTGAAAACGGAGCGCTTGACGCGTGGCGACATGCCTTTTCCGGTGTCGCTTACATCGATGATGACTTTTCGGCTTAGGATTTGGCCCGAAATCGTCAACGTGCCTCTCCCCTCCATCGCGTCCATCGCATTTCGCAGCAAATTCTCCACCACCCAGCCGAGCAAAACGGGCTGCATGGGCACGTGAGGAAGATCTTCCGGCAGTTCAACGGTGAAGGTGATGTCCTCTGAGCTGCGGCGTTGCAAATATTCGACGGTGCTGTGGATGAGTTCGGACACATCGCCCAGTTGGCCTTTTCCGTCGATGCCAATTTTGGAGAAACGGTCCGCCACCGTTTGCAAACGGGCCAAATCTTTTTTGATCTCGGTGACCGCCGCGGGGGACGCGCCTTCCTCTTCCAAGAGGGTCGTCCATCCGTAGAGGGCGGACAAGGGCGTACCAAGTTGATGCGCAGTTTCACGCGCCATGCCGGTCCAAACGCGGTCCTGCTCTGCCTTTCGGGCCCGACTGAAGCCGATATACGCCAAGAGAATATAGGCGCCAATGATGCCCAGCAAAAAGCGCGGATAAAAGCGAAGGCGGCGCAAATTGGTCGATTCGTTGCGGTAAATAAACTGGTCCACACCGGGCAGCAGATGCACGGGAATGGGCGCTGCATAGGCCATCATGCGCGTGAGTTCTGCCTCAATGGCGGCGCTGGAGGTATCGCGGTCGGGCAGGTTGCGGTGGTTTAGAATGACCCCGTTGGCATCCGTGAGGATCAGAGGAATGGTGGTATTTAGCTCGATGATGCGCGTGGCAAGCGTGAGGTCGGATTCTGGATCACTCTGCACAATACTTTCGACGGCTTCTGCCCAAAGTTCCACGCGGCGTTCTTCTTCCGCACGCAAACGCGCGGCAAACTGCTCGGTATACCACAGCGTCAAGGCGCCGATGGCCACGGCCGAAAGGAGCAATGCGCCTTTCCAAACATTTTTCACCTGGTAGAGATCCATCCGTGCCATTTTAACGAAGGTAAGCGCTGTTTTTTTGCGGATTTTGAACCCTGGCCTGTTTTTTGAGTTCAGGAAGTGTCATTTTTGCACCGCGATGCGTAGCCCCCTCTTCCTTCTTTTTCCTTTGGCCATTTTTGTCGCCTTGGACCTTTTGGCTTTCCAGACCTTCAAGGCCTTGGATTTGGGCCGAATTTTTCACCGTCTCTATTGGCTGATTCATGGCTTGGGCTACGCCTATATCCTGTTCGCAATTTTTCAGTTTGATCCTCAAGCGAGCCCTGCGGAAATCCGCCGCGGCATGCAAGGATTCATGATCTACGCTATTGCACTTTATGTGCCAAAAATCTTCCCCGTTGCCGTTGGCCTCCTGGAAGACGTGGCCCGAACAGGCGCCTGGGTCGCCGGCAAGGGTTGGATGAGCCGCCGCCAGTTTGTCGCCACCTTGGGCTGGGGCTTGGCCGCCATCCCATTTTTAGGCATTTTGCACGGGGTCTTCCGCGGCCGGTCCAAGTACCGCGTCCTTAATAACGTCGTTAAAGTCAAAGGTTTACCTAAGGCTTTCCACGGGTTTAAGTTGCTCCAAATTTCGGACATCCACAGCGGGAGCTTCAGCGATCCAGACGAGGTGCAGCATGGCATTGATATGGTGATGGCCCAAAAGGTGGACGCCATTGCCTTCACCGGCGACCTGGTCAACAACGTGGCGGAGGAAATGACTCCCTGGATCGCTGCCTTTCAAAAAATTCAAGCGCCTCACGGCGTCTTTTCCATTCTGGGCAACCACGACTATGGCGATTACTGGCAATGGCCCAGTGCAACCGCCAAAGTGGACAATTTCAACGCCCTGTGTGCGACACACGCCAAACTAGGCTGGACGTTACTCCGCAATGAACACCGCCTGATTGAAAAAGACGGCGAGCACCTGGAGATTGTGGGCATCGAAAACTGGGGCAAGCCGCCCTTCCCGCAGTACGGTGATTTGGAACAAGCCCTGGACGGTTTGCCTTTGGACAGCCCCAAGGTGCTCCTGAGCCACGATCCCTCGCACTACGACGCACAAGTCGTGCAGCACCCGGCCAACATTGCGTTGACCTTGAGCGGCCACACCCACGGCATGCAGTTTGGCATCGAAATTCCCGGTTGGCTGAAGTGGAGCCCGGTGAAGTTCAAGTACCCTAAATGGGCCGGCAACTACCCCGAAGCAGATCAACCCCGCACCCTCTATGTGAACCGCGGATTTGGCTATTTGGCCTTCCCAGGGCGTGTAGGAATTTGGCCCGAAATCACCGTCCATGAACTGCAGCCCGCTTAAGTGCATAACACGTACCTTCTACGCATGAAAAATCACCTCCTAAAATCCGCTTTGGCCCTTGCCGCCATGGCTTTGGTTACCTATCCTGCTTTGACCAATAAAAATGGTGCACCCGCAGGCAAAACGGGTTCACCGATGAGCAACGGCCAAACCTGCTACAGCTGCCACTCCGGACCTTCCGTCTCCACCCAGGGAGTGAGCATTACGTCGGACATTCCTGCAGATGGCTATTTGGACAATACGACCTACACCATCACCGTCACTTCTGACGCAGGGACAGCCGGTATGTCCACCGCTGGCTTTGAAGCATCTGTGGAGAAAGTGGGCAGCCACCAAGGCACCCTCACGGCGGGTAGCGGCACCCAATTGAAACAAAGCAATTACGTCACGCAAACGAGTTCCTCCACCTCACCTACTAACGGGGTCAAGTCGTGGAGCTTTTCCTGGAACAGCGGTACGGGATCCGACAGCGTAACCGTGTATGCCGCCGGCCTTTTTGCCAATGGAAACAACCAGAATTCCGGTGACGCCTTGGTGACAACTTCCTTGGAATTCAAAAAGAGCCATGTGGGCCTGGACGAAGCTACCGCGCTTATCGGTCTCACTGCCAGCCCCAACCCTGCGCAGCATGTACTTCGCTTCTCCGCCCCCGAGGCACGGGCTGCGGGTCGTTTGACGGTCGTTGATGCGCTCGGTCGAGTCGTAGTAGATAGTCCCTGGAGCACCTCCGATGCAGATGGCCGTTTGCTCAATGTAAGCACCTGGTCTAATGGTATTTACAACGCTTCTATCCGTCTGGAAACGGGTAAAAATGCCCAAGTCCGATTCCAGGTACTCCATTAATTTTTTCAGCGGACGAAAGTTTGGCACGCTTTTGGAAATGACCTGAAACGAGAGCTTCTGCGTTTAGGTGATTTTGTGTTAGCGACTCGTTCGTTTCTTTGAACGCTCTCTGGAAACCCCGCTTCGGCGGGGTTTTTTTGTGGCCGAAAACAGGCGGTTTGGCAAATTCTGCGCGCGAGGGAATCTACTCGCCTAAATCGATGTAGATGTTTTTGGGCTCCGTAAAGAAACGCAGCGCCTCAAATCCCCCTTCCCGGCCTACCCCGGAGGCCTTTACGCCGCCAAAGGGCGTCCGCAAGTCGCGCACGAGCCAATTGTTGACCCACACGATACCGCTGTGAATATGCGCGGCTACGCGGTGTGCGCGTTTGAGATTTTCGGTCCAAACCGTGGCCGCCAAGCCGTACTTGGTGGCATTGGCGAGCGCCAAGGCTTCTTCTTCGCTGTCAAACGCCTGGATGGTCACGACGGGGCCAAAAATTTCTTCCTGGTTGGTGCGGCAGCCCATGCTCAAGCCGGTGATGACCGTGGGCGCCACGTAGAAGCCTCCTTCTGCGCCTTCCGGATACAGGGCCTGGCCGCCACATTCCACGGTTCCGCCCTCTTCCTGGGCGAGTTGGATGTAGTGAAGAATTTTGGCCTGGTGGTCCTTGGAGACGACGGCGCCTACTTGGGTGGCGGGATCGTCGGGTCGGCCAACCTTCAAGGCTTTCACCTTTTCGACAAAGGCGGCAACAAAGCGGTCGTAGAGGGGGCGTTCGACGAGGATTCGGCTCCCACAGAGGCAAATTTGGCCCTGATTGGCAAAGGAGGACTGCAGCGTGGTGCGCAGCATCTTATCAAAGTCGCAATCCGCGAAGATGACATTGGGGTTCTTGCCGCCCAATTCCAAACTCAACTTCTTAAACATGGGGGCCGCGATGCTGGATATGCGCGCACCCGTTGCCGTTCCTCCCGTAAAGGAAATCACGGGCACCTCTGGATGGCTCACCAAAGGCTCGCCCACGTTGGGGCCGGTGCCGTGTACGATGTTGAGCACCCCCGCTGGGAAGCCCACTTCGTCCAAAATTTCACTCAGCAGATAGGCCGTCGCAGGCGTCACCTCCGACGGCTTCGCCACCACAGTATTGCCCGCGGCGAGCGCCGGCGCAATCTTCCACGTGAACAGATAAAGCGGAAGGTTCCACGGACTGATGCAGGCCACCACCCCAATGGGGCGGCGCAGCGTATAGTTGAAGCCTTGCGCGCCCATGTCGTGGCTCTCCGAGGCGTCGTGCAAAATCGCCGTCGCGTAGAACGCAAAATTGTCCCGGGCACGGGGAATGTCCACCCGCGTCGCCAACTTCACGGGCTTGCCATTGTCCTTGGACTCTGCGGCCGCCAGCTCGTCCAAACGCTCTTCGATGCGCTTCGAAACGCGGAGCATGTGGGCACTGCGCTCGGCCGCGGTCAAGTTGGACCACAGGGGAAAGGCCTTTTGGGCCGCTGCGATGGCGCGCGCTACATCTTCGGCTCCGCTATCCGGGATCTCCCCGTAGACTTCCCCCGTCGCCGGGGCCACATTGGGGAGGTAGGCGCCGTTGGCGGGTGCGGCAAACTGTCCGTCGATGTAATTCTGAATGCGCATGCTTATAAATTGGGGGTTCGGCCGCCGTCGACCGGAATGTTGACACCCGTGATGTAGCTCGCGGCGGGTGAGGCGAGGAAGGCGACCGCTTCGGCAATTTCCGAAGGTTCCGCAAAGCGGCCCATGGGAATTTCGGCCAGCATGGCCTGTTTGACGTCCTCTTGGCTTTGGCCCGTTTTGGTGGCGCGACCATCAATAATGTTCCCCAAGCGCTCCGTCAAGGTGGCGCCCGGCAAAACGTTGTTGACCGTGATGGCCTGAGGCGCGAGTTCGTTGGCCAAGGTCTTGGACCAGTTGGCGACCGCGGCGCGAATGGTGTTGCTCACCCCCAGCCCATGCAGCGGAGCCTTCACACTGGTCGAAATAATGTTGACAATTCGGCCGTATCCCGCGTCACGCATGCCCGGCACGAGCAATTGCACCAAGCGGTGGTTGTTGATCAAATGGTTGGTGAAGGCCGAATAAAAGGCCTCCGGCGTCGCGTCCACAATGGGGCCCGCGGCGGGTCCACCCGTGTTGTTCACCAAAATGTGAATGGGGTGCCCTTCCTCGAGGTATTCCTCCAATGCCGCTTCCACCGTTTCAGGTTCGTTGTAGTCTGCAATGAGGTAGGAGTGCCCTTGCCCGTGGCGGCGGTCCAATTCTGTCAGCGTATGCTCCAGTTTTTCACGGTTGCGGGCCAAAAGCACCACATGGGCGCCGTGTGCAGCCAACAATTTGGCGACGGCCTTGCCGATGCCCTGCGTCGAGCCCGCGACCAGCGCGCGCTTTCCAACCAAATTCAGTTCCATACCCCCGAAGGTAGGCACGGCACCGGTTTAGGCGTTCACGAAAAGACGACGATGTCTTGAAAATCGGTGGTCTCGCCCGAGCGTCCCGACCAGCGGCCGACATAGATGCGCGCTTCCGACCAGCCCGCTTCCTCAGCCCAGCGCTGCACATTTTCGGGCGTGAAGCCCACATTGGCGCCCTTGACTTCTGCGCTCATGTACCAATCTTCGCCGCGCTGCACGGAAAATTCGTAGGCTCCGCCCTTGGCACAGGAAAGCGCCTCTTCGTCGGTCAAGAAAAAGGTGGCCAAAAAGCGCCCGCCGGGCTTGAGCACACGGCGCGCTTCGCGCAGGTAGTTTTGGACTTCGGTGCGCTCCATGTGCGTAAAAACCGACGTCGCCCACGCAAAGTCAAACTGGTCGTCCGCATAGGGAAAGGTGAAGCGGTCGGCCGAAGCTCCTTCCAGCGTGTAGAGGTCGTTCACCAAGGACACATGCGTAAAGTGAAAGTGCGGAAAGCGCGAGGAAATGCGCTGCTGGCAATCCGCCACCGCCGAGGCCACGACGTCAAAGCCGTGGTATTCGGCTGGTGCCTCCAAGAAATCGGTGAGGGGAATGGCCATTCGGCCCAGGCCGCTGCCAATATCCAGCACAGACTCCTGAGGCTTCAGTGCCCCAAGCTTTTGAAAATGCGTTTTGAAAATCAAACCGTTTTCCAGGAAGTCCCCACCTCCGGTGAAAATCTCGCCCGGCAAGGGCAAGGGAAGGCCGTTGTACGTGGGGCGGCCACCATGGCGAAGCACCAGGAGCAAATCCACGGGCGCATAGGCCAGGCGACGCACCACGCGGCGCGCTCGAGGCCCAAAGGCATAGAAAATTCCGCGAAGGAGGCGCTTCATAAACGGGTTAAAACGGATAGCGTTTGGAACAGGTCGGGCTTACGCACGACCGGCCATGATGGCTTCGATCTCGTCCACTTCTTTGGGGATGGCTTTGGTCAAATTGATGTGGCCTTCCTTCGTGATGACAATGTCGTCCTCAATCCGAATCCCCAAGCCTTCCTCTGGGATGTAAATGCCAGGCTCGCAGGTGAATACCATGCCCTCCTGCATGGGGCTTCCGTCCCACAATCCGTAGTCGTGCACGTCCACGCCCAAATAGTGGCTGGTGCCGTGCATGAAGTATTTTTTGTAGGCGGGCCAAGCGGGATCCTGTGCGTCCACATCGGCTTGGGTGATGAGGCCCAGTCCGATGAGCTCCTTGGTCATGAGCTCGCCCACTTGGACGTGGTATTCGGCCAAAATGGCGCCCGGGCGAAGCAGTTCAATAGCGGCCTTTTCCACGCGGAGCACGGCCTCATAGACCTCGCGTTGACGGGGCGTGAAGGTGCCGTTTACGGGGAAGCAACGCGTGACGTCGCAGGCGTAATTGCCGTATTCGGCGCCGACATCAAAGAGAACCAAGTCCCCATCGTTGCAAGGCATGTTGTTCTCGATGTAGTGCAGCACGCAGGCGTTGGCGCCGCTGCCAATGATGGGCGTGTAGGCAAAGCCGCGCGAGCGTTTGCGCAGGAATTCGTGCATGAATTCGGCCTCCAAATCGTACTCCGTCACGCCGGGCTTCAAAAAGCGCAAAATGCGGTCGTAGCCGGCAGCCGTCACGTCGGCGGCGATCTGCATGACCTCCACTTCTTCCTCTGTTTTCACGGCGCGCAAAGCGTTGAGGGCCGGTGCCGAACGCTTGTAGCTGTGGTGCGGGTACGCTTCTTTGAGGGCCTTGTTCAGGCGCATGGTGCGCGTTTCAACGGGGTTGTTTCGGCGCAAATGCTCCTCGGTAACCAGGTAGACATGCTCCGTTTGGCTCATGAGTTCCTTCATCACGCGGTCCCAATCCTGAAGCCAGTACACCGTCTTGATGCCGCTAACTGCAAAGGCCTGCTCCTTGTCCAGCTTAGCCCCTTCCCACACCGCGATGTGGGCATTGGTTTCGCGCAAGAAAAGCACCTCTTTGTGTTCGGGCTTGGGGGCATCTGGGAAAACCACCAAAACCGATTCTTCTTGGTCTACCCCACTCATCCAGAATATGTCGGAAGCCTGCTTAAACGGCAAGGTGCCATCTGCACTGGTGGGATACATATCGTTGGAATGAAAAATAGCCAGCGATTTGGGCGCAAGGGTGGCCGCAAATCGAGCGCGGTTCTTCACGAAAAGGGCCGAATTCAAAGGGAGATATCTCATAGTCAGCGAAGGTAATCGCTTTTGCCCGAATCGGCGCGCCAAGCCTTTGCAGCGCAGCGATTGGCCCCTACTTTTGTGGCAATCTAGATTTTACTCTGTATGGCAACGTCACGCGGTCTCTTCGGAACCTCCCTAGCACGCAAATATTGGATGGCTTTGACCGGCCTCTTCCTGTGCTCCTTTTTGGTGATTCACTTGCTCGGCAACCTGCCCTTGCTCACCGGCAACCAAGAAGCCTTTAATGCCTATGCGCATTTTATGACCACCTTCCCGTTGATCAAAGCCGTGAGCTACTTGCTCTATGGCAGTATCCTGCTCCACAGCATCGACGGCATGGTCCTCGCCTACCAAAATAAAAAGGCTCGCCCCCAAGGCTACAAGGCCTACAACGGTGCCGCCAACGCCAACTGGTCTTCGCGCAACATGGCCCTCCTGGGCATCTTGACCCTCTTGTTCATCTTGGTGCACATGAAGAGCTTCTGGTTTGAAATGCACTTTGGCCCCTGGGAGGACCGCATGGACGCCGCCGGCAACAAGGACCTGTACACCTTGACGGTAGGTGCCTTTGAAAGCCTTTGGTACAGCCTCTTTTACGTGCTCTGCATGCTCGGCCTGGGCTTCCACCTGTGGCACGGCTTTGCCAGCGCCTTCCAAACCATGGGCTGGTCTCATCCTCGCTACACGCCGCTCATCAAAGCCTTGGGCTACGGCTTTGCCGTTTTGGTCCCCGCCACCTTTGCGAGCATCCCCCTCTACATTCTCTTGAATTGATCTGATACCACGCGCTATGTCATTAAACGCTCACATTCCCGAAGGCGCCTTAGCCGATAAATGGACGACGCACAAGGCCAAGATTCCCTTGGTTTCTCCCGCCAACAAGCGCCGCATTGACGTGATCGTCGTAGGTACGGGCCTTGCCGGCGCTTCTGCCGCTGCCTCTTTAGCCGAATTAGGGTACAACGTCAAAGCTTTTTGCTTCCAAGATTCGCCTCGCCGCGCGCACTCTATTGCCGCTCAAGGGGGTATCAACGCTGCAAAAAACTACCAGAACGACGGAGATTCTACCTTCCGCCTCTTCTACGACACGGTTAAAGGCGGTGACTACCGCAGCCGCGAAGCCAACGTCTACCGTTTGGCCGAAGTATCTGCCAGCATCATCGACCAGTGTGTCGCTCAAGGGGTTCCCTTTGCCCGCGATTACGGCGGTCTGTTGGACAACCGCTCTTTTGGCGGAGTGCAGGTGAGTCGCACCTTCTACGCCAAGGGCCAGACCGGTCAGCAGCTGCTTTTGGGTGCCTATTCGGCCCTCTCTCGCCAAGTCGCCAAGGGCCGCGTGAAAATGTACGCCCGCCACGAAATGGTGGAGCTCGTCGTCGTCGACGGAAAAGCGCGCGGCATCATCGCCCGCGACCTCGTCAGCGGCGAACTGGAGCGCCACTCCGCCCACGCCGTATTGCTCTGCACGGGTGGCTATGGCAACGTGTTCTACTTGAGCACCAACGCCATGGGCTCCAACGTGACGGCCGCTTGGAAAGCGCACCGCAAGGGCGCCTACATGGCCAACCCCTGCTTCACGCAAATTCACCCCACCTGTATCCCCGTGAGCGGACACTCACAGTCAAAATTGACCTTGATGTCCGAATCCCTCCGAAACGACGGCCGCATCTGGGTTCCCGCTAAAAAAGAAGACGCCGAAGCGATCCGCGCTGGCAAATTGAAGCCCACGGAAATCGCCGAAGCAGACCGCGATTACTACTTGGAGCGCCGCTACCCCGCCTTTGGAAACTTGGTGCCCCGTGACGTGGCCTCTCGTGCCGCCAAAGAGCGTTGCGACGCCGGATTTGGCGTGAATAAGACGGGCGAAGCCGTGTATTTGGACTTTGCCTCCGCCATCGAACGCTATGGCCTGGAGCAAGCCAACATTAAGGGCATCCACAACCCCAGCGCTGCGCAGATTAAAGAGCTCGGCGAGAAGGTCGTAGAGAGCAAGTACGGCAACCTCTTCCAGATGTACGAGAAGATTACCGCACAAAATCCGTACAAGACCCCCATGATGATTTACCCAGCCGTGCACTACACGATGGGCGGCATTTGGGTCGATTACAATTTGATGACTACCGTTCCTGGCCTCTTCGCTTTGGGCGAGGCGAATTTCTCCGACCACGGTGCAAACCGCTTGGGGGCTTCCGCTTTGATGCAAGGCCTGGCGGATGGCTACTTTGTGGCTCCCTACACGGTGGGTACGTACTTGGCGGATGACATTCGGACCGGTACGATTTCTACCGACTTGCCTGAATTTGCTGAGGCGGAACAAACGGCCCGAACGCGCATGGAGTCCTTCCTGAACAACCCAGGCACGACCCCCGTCGAAGTCTTCCACCGCGAACTCGGAAAAATCATGTGGGACCAGTGCGGCATGGCCCGCAACAAAGAAGGTCTCGAAAAGGCCATCCAAGACATCCGCGCCCTCCGCGAGCGCTTTTACAAGGACGTAAAAGTGCCCGGCACCATGAACGAAATGAACCCTGAACTCGACAAAGCCGGCCGCGTCGCCGACTTCCTCGAGCTGGGCGAACTCATGTGCATCGACGCCCTCAACCGCGAGGAATCTTGCGGCGGTCACTTCCGCGAGGAGTACCAGTCTGAAGAAGGCGAAGCCGTCCGCCGCGACGACGAGTTTGCCTACGTGGCCGCTTGGGAGTTCGCCGACCAAGACCCCGGCAAAGCCAAGCTGCACAAAGAACAACTGGTCTTTGAAAATGTTAAACTGATTACACGCTCCTACAAATGAAATTTACCCTCAACGTTTGGCGCCAAAACGGTCCAAAAGACAAGGGCCACATGGCAACCTACCAGGTCGAGGACATCACCTCGGACATGTCCTTCTTGGAGATGATCGACGTGCTCAACGAGCAGCTCATCAGCCAAGGCATTGACCCCGTTGTCTTTGACCACGACTGCCGCGAAGGCATCTGTGGTATGTGCTCCATGTTCATCAACGGCGAAGCCCACGGCCCCGGCCGCGGCGTCACCACCTGCCAGCTGCACATGCGCGAATTCAGCGACGGCGACACCATCACCATCGAGCCCTTCCGCGCCAAAGCCTTCCCGGTCATCAAAGACCTCATGGTCGACCGCAGCGCCTTTGACCGCATCATCCAAGCGGGTGGCTACGTGTCCGTAAATACCTCCGGCAACCTGCCCGACGCCAACGCCACCCCTATCGAAAAAGCCGACGCTGACGCTGCTTTTGATGCCGCTACGTGCATCGGTTGTGGTGCCTGCGTAGCGACCTGTAAGAACGCCTCCGCGATGCTCTTCACCTCCGCCAAAGTGAGCCAGTTTGCCCTGCTCCCCCAAGGCCAAGTGGAAGCCGCTGACCGCGTTCTCAACATGGTGAAGCAAATGGATTTGGAAGGATTTGGCAACTGTACCAACACCGGCGCCTGCGAAGTTGAATGCCCCAAAGGCATCTCCATCGAGAACATCGCTCGCATGAACCGCGAATTTTTGTCGGCCTCTCTTACTTCCAAGTAATTGACTACCTTTCTGTTATGAAAAAGATTTTCGCTGCAGCCCTCGTCCTAGTCGCCCTTGCTTCCTGCAAGAAGGACCCCACCCTCGCGGATCGCCTCGAAGGCACCTGGTTGGTGAATGACATCATCGCCTCGGGTCAAATTTCCTTTGGCGGCCAAAACATCCCCTTGGTGGCCAACGACAAGGACATCGCAGCGACGTCTCTTTTCACCCTCATTCAGGAGCCCAACTCTGTAACCTATGCCGTGGACGCCACCTTGAGCGTTTCTGCCGGCACCTCCCTCGATGTGCCCTGGGCGCAAAGCGGCTCAGGTACCTGGGTGACCATCGACGGCGGTGGCGTTGCCCCTGACTCCGTGCATCTTGTGGGTACGGACGGCACCACCACCAAGTATGAGGTGCTCAGCTTGCTTGAATCTTCTGTTCGCCTGCGCACCCAGCAGGTGGTCGACTTCCAAGGCCAAGGCGTGGATATGACCATCGAGTTTGGGTTTGCCAAGCAGT
>CAXRFY010000075.1:0-7787 GCA_964229925.1 Schleiferiaceae bacterium | reverse complement strand
TTCCGCTCGGGAGTGGGAGGGTTTCGCCGCTGAGGGGGTGTAGGATTTGGCCCGTTCGGAACTGGCCCACCATGGCTAAGTCAAAGAACCACTCGTTCCCTCGAATGCCCCAGCCCGCAGAAACCTGCTGGTAGCCGGAATGCTCTTTAAACGCACTGGCTTTGGTCGATAGCCGGTAGCCCGCACGAAAAGACTGCGCGTCCTGGCGCCATTCCGTACCCAGACGCAGGTCGTGGCTGCCTTGGAGTTCCAGGCCAATCTGCTGACCGATGCTGAGAAATTCAATGGGGGAGTAGATGGGATTGGCGGGCGCTTCCGTGTACCGGTATTCCGCTGAAACAAAGCCCTGCTTGTCAATCACCTGCGCAATGCCAATACCGGCCGTAGCGGGCTGAACCGTGCGGAAGCTCTCGTCTTGGTAAAGCTCAAACGCATCGACGCCTACGCCAGAGGGATTGGCCGGGTTGTCGTAGACGCGGTAGCGGTAGAACCACTTGCTACTCAGCAAGGAGGTGCCGGTCCAAAAAGCAGAAATCCGCGTCCCTTCCCCCACTTTGGCCAGCATGCCCAATCGAATGCGGAAGCCGCCACTGCGCAAGCTGTCCGTTTGGCGCGTGTAAATATTCAACAAGTACCCGTCTTGGGCATAGGGGTATTCCTGGATGCTCAGCTTTTCGCTGCTGCGCAGGTTGAGGTATTCCAATCCAGCGCCTAGGGAAATTTTATCGGTCCGAACAGCCACACTGCCTTGCGTTTGGCTGATCTTTTGGTCGCGCTGCAGGTACAAAGCTTGAACATCTGGCGTGCCGACCATTAAGGGATACATAGAAAGCCCATCGTACTCCAAGACATAGGCCTGGTAGGCGGCATAGGGTCCGTACAAGCCCTGTTGAAAGCACTCCGAAGGGCTCCGTGAACCCGCTTGGGCCAACCACGCATCCACTTGGGAAACCGTCGGTTGGTAGGTGTCGTGATTCCAGGCGAAGGGCTGGTAGCGGCTGGTTCGGCTGTCCAAGCTGAAAGCCAATACCGACTCATCCGTCATTTGAAGGGCGGATCCCCAGTGAAAAGCGGGAAGGTTGGCTTGCGTGAGGAAGGTGCTTTGATCCAGTCCTAAGAGGCCAGTTAAGCTGATTTCGCCCGCTCGGTAGGTTGCCGCCGTTGCCGGATTGTCCAAAATCGCCGAAGGATCGTTCCCCAAGGAGCTCAACGCGCCCCCTGTCGCCATGTAGCGCGCGCTTCCGGCCCACGGACTGGACAAGGCGCTGCTGAAATGCCAAAGGCTTTGGGCTTGGCTCGTAAATGGGATGGCTGCCAAGGCAGCGAGGGTAAGAACCTTTCTCATCGTCCGCCGCGTCCACCTGTGGAACGACGGGGAGGCGGACTGCTCGAACGCGCAGGCGCCTTGTAGCTAGGCGCCGCCGCCGGACGGGCGGGCTCTGAATAGCTGCGGCTCGGGGTAGAGCGGCTCGGTGCGTTGTAGCTGCGCTCGCTAGAGCGTTGAGGCTCTTGGCGCTGCGGAGGGCTGTAGCTGCGCTGAGACTGCTCAGCACGAGGGGTGCTGCGCTGTGCTTCGGGTTGGCGAACCATTGGTGGACGGCGCGTTTCGGTTTCTGGACGGCCCGTCTGAGGGCGTTGCGTCTCCGATTGACGGGGTTCAACACGCTGGGGAGGATGGGCGTAGTGGATGGTGCCTTGAGGCGTGCGGCCTACTTCATCGCGGCTAGGATTGCTCGCATGGGTTTCCACACTGCGCATGGGCCTTCCCTGAATGCCTTCCTGGGGAGCGCGTTGGCCTTTGCCCTCTTCCAGGGTGCCAGGTCGATCGGCCGTACGACCTGCGACGTTTTCAACGCTGGGTCGTCGGGTGGCAGGGCCGCCGGCGATGTTCATTCGGCGTAAAGAAATGTTGCCAGAAACGGGCTGGTTGGTCGTGCCACCGGAAGAAGGGGTAGTACTGGTCATGCCACCCCAAGGGGAATAGCCGCCATAGCCGTACCCGCCGTAAGGATAGCCGTAGCCTCCATAGCCATATCCGCCATAGGGATAACCGTAGCCCATGCCCCAGGGATCCCAAGGGGAATAGCCCCCGTAGCCCATGTACGGATATCCGTAGGGCATCCCATAGGGGTTAAAGCCATACGGATTCATGCCGTAGGGCATCATGTACGGGCTGTTGTAGCCGTAGAAGTAAGAAGGATAGTAGGTGTAGGGACGGTAGTTCCAGCTCCGGTAGCGCGGACGGTAGGAAAAATAGGGGCTGGCATAGGGACCGTTAAACGTATAAAAGGCATCGTTGTAGCCATCGTCGTACCCGTCGTTGTAGCCATCGTCGCCGTAGTAGGCATAACCGTTGGGAGAATTAGAGTAGGAGCCCCCACCGTAGCTGTAGCCGCCGTGGTCGGGATAGGGTTCCCAGCTGTAGATTCCATCGTCGTAGTCGGCCAAGCTGCGTCGGTCTACCGAGCTGCAGGACGCGAGGGTGGCCAGGGCTAAAAGGGATAAAAAGGAGTAGCGCATTACGAAGTACCTTTGTGGTTCTACTATTCCAAGGTACAAATCCCATACCATTCTCTATGGCTAAGAATCTTACAGCGCGCGACAAGGACTACAGCCGCTGGTACAATGACCTCGTCGTTCAAGCGGACTTGGCGGACAATTCAGGCGTTCGCGGTTGCATGGTGATCAAACCGCATGGCTATGCGATTTGGGAAAAGATTCAGGCCGAATTGGATTTTCGCTTCAAGGAAACCGGGCACGTAAATGCCTATTTCCCACTCTTCATTCCCAAGAGCTATTTCTCCAAAGAGGCCGCCCACGTGGACGGCTTTGCGAAGGAGTGCGCGGTGGTAACGCATTACCGTTTGAAGAACGATCCAAATGGCAACGGCATTGTAGTGGATGAGGATGCCAAGTTGGAAGAAGAACTCATTGTTCGTCCGACTTCTGAGACGATCATTTGGGACACCTACCGAAATTGGGTGCAGTCCTACCGCGACTTGCCCATCTTGGTGAATCAATGGGCCAACGTGGTTCGCTGGGAGATGCGTACGCGCCTCTTCTTGCGCACGGCGGAATTTTTGTGGCAGGAAGGCCATACGGCGCATGCTACGCAGGAGGAAGCCATTGCGGAAGCGGTCCAAATGCTGCACGTCTACGGCGACTTCGTAGAGGAGTTTATGGCCATTCCGGTGATTCGGGGTGTTAAATCCGCCAACGAGCGCTTTGCAGGCGCTTTGGAGACCTACTGTATCGAAGCACTGATGCAGGACGGCAAGGCCTTGCAGGCGGGCACGTCGCACTTCTTGGGCCAAAATTTTGCCAAGGCCTTTGACGTAAAGTTCCAAGACAAAGACGGCGAGGTAAAGCACGTTTGGGCTACGTCTTGGGGTGTTTCCACCCGTTTGATGGGGGCTTTGATTATGACGCATTCGGACGATAACGGCTTGGTGATTCCGCCCAAACTGGCGCCCACCCAAGTGGTCATCGTGCCCATTTACCGCGGGGAAGAAGAATTGGCGGCCATTGATGTGGTGGCCAATGCGCTGGTGGCGGACTTTAAGAAGTTGGGCGTTCGGGTCAAGTACGACAACCGCGACACCCAGAAGCCCGGCTGGAAGTTCAACGAATACGAGCTCAAAGGAGTCCCTGTGCGCATCGCTATTGGTCCAAAAGACCTTGAAAAAGGCACCGCCGAAGTGGCGCGCCGCGACACCTTGACCAAGTCCTTCCTGCCCATGGAAGGCCTCGTTCAGGAAATTGCGAGCATGTTGGACACCATTCAAGTGGACCTCTTCGAACGTGCCAAGGCCCACCGCGACAGCAACATTCACCGCGCCAACAGCTGGGAGGAGTTCACGGCCGCTTTGGATAAGGGGGGCTTTGTTTCTGCCCATTGGGATGGAACCCCCGAAACGGAAGACCAGATTAAGGACAAGACGAAAGCGACCATTCGCTGCATCCCCTTGGACAACCCCCAAGAGGACGGCGTCTGTATTTTGACCGGCAAGCCCTCGACACAGCGCGTTTTGTTTGCACGCGCCTACTAAGCCATGACGCGCCAAAACGACATTCTCCGCGTCCTAGCCACCAAGTCCAGCAACAAGCAATTGGTGCACCGCCGGGCTTTGGCCGCATTTGCGGACCTCAAGGCCCTTTTGCGCGACACCGCTTCCGAACTCAACAGCCAGATTTGCGCCATTGACCAATCGGTCGTGGTCGAATTTGTGGACCGTGGGGAGTACGAGGTGGAGATTCGCTTTTCGGGCGATTCCCTCATCTTCCAAGTTCACACCAATGCCTTCGCGCTCCCCGGGGATCACCCGCTGCGCCAGACCGACTATGTCAAGGCCAACGAGAACCGCGCGTACTACGGCTTGATTCACGCCTACAACTTCTTGTCAGACTCCTTTAAGATGCGCCGAATGAATGACACGGGCATGCTCCTGAGCCGCCTCTTCGTCAACGGCGAGGGGCACTACCTCGCGGAAGGCATGGGGCGCTTAGGCATTCCTTTGACCGAATCCGAATTAACCAAAGAGGTACTCCAAAGCTGGGTGGAACATGCCATGCTCCAAGCTATGGACATGGACCTAGTTGTTTCTCCCTTCCAGGAAATCCACGAAATTTCAGTCATGGAATTGGAGGGTTTACGCGAAGAATTGCGCCAACGCACGAGCAAGCGCCTAGGCTATCGCCCGAGTGGCGGCCGTTGAGCCCTAAAAGATTCATGAAAAATTGTGCGGGGCTGCATAGTCTAATTAGAAATTTGTCATACATTTGCACTCCCAAAACCATTGGCAACAATGGCCCGTTCGTCTAGCGGTTCAGGACATCTCCCTTTCACGGAGAAGATCACGGGTTCGAATCCCGTACGGGTCACAAGTTTGAAAAAAGAAAAAAATTAGACTCAGAAGGTATGGCTAACCACAAATCCTCCTTGAAGCGCATCCGCCAGACGCAAAAGAAGCGTTTGCACAACCGTTTCTACCACAAGACTACGCGTAACGCTGTTCGCATCCTCCGTGCCGTTACGGACGCCGCCGAAGCTGCAACGCAACTTCCCGTGGTAAGCGCGATGTTGGACAAATTGGCCAAGCGCAACATCATCCACAAAAACAAAGCCGCTAACTTGAAGTCAAGCTTGGCGAAGCACGTAAACGGTTTGTCGTAATCGACAACTGATTTGGTCAAGAAAAGCCGCCTTCGGGCGGCTTTTTTGTTTTCAGAGGGTAGCTAGGGAGCGCCTTCGGCGCGCTAGGAAGCTAGGGGGCTAGGTGGCTCGGGCTGCGCCCTGAAGCTAGAGGGCACGCGCTCTGCGCTGTAGCCTTTTCGCTTAAACGCTTAAACCCTTTTACCCTTAAACTGTGTGGTGGACCTTCGCCGCGCGCAGGGACTTTCCGTTGTTTTGCCAAGCCCCCAAGCCCCCAAGCCCCCAAGCCCCCAAGCCCCCAAGCCCCCAAGCCCTTTGTACCACCCTTAAGACGACTCGCTGAGACCGCTTTTCCAAATTGCGGCCATGTCGTTTACTATTCGAGAATGGTCCCCAGAGGATCGACCCCAAGAGAAATGTCTGGCTCAGGGCTCGCGTGCATTGAGCACAGCGGAATGCTTGGCTTTGTTGATTCGCAGTGGCGCCCAGGGCGCATCGGCGTTGCAGGTGGCTCAAAAGCTGTGGCGGGCCCATGGGGAGGATTTGCAACGCTTGTCGGCTGCGCGGCCGGAAGCCCTGATGCGCGAAGTAGGGCTGGGGCCCGCCAAGGCGGCGGCGCTCGCCGCCGCCTTTGAACTTGGGCGTCGGATGCTGGAGGGCGAGGAGGTTGCGGTGCGGAAGCGGATTTTTGGGAGCAAGGAGGCTTTTGAGGTGTTGAAGCCCAAGTTGCTCAGCTTGGATCATGAGGAGTTTTGGGTGCTGTTCTTGAGTAGGGCACATGAGGTGGTAGCCTGTGAGTGTGTGGGGAAGGGGGGTTGGACCGGGACGGTGGCAGATTTGCGGGTCTTGTTTCAGCGGGCGTTGGAGTTGAGAGCGCCTGCGGTGATTGTGGGGCACAACCATCCGAGTGGGCGTTTGGTCCCGAGTGAGGAGGATAAGGAATTGACTAGGAGGTTGGTGCAGGTGGGCGTGTTTTTGGATATAGGGGTTTTGGATCATTTGATCGTTGGCCAAAGGGATTACGTTAGTTTTGCGGACAAGGGTTGGATGCAGTCCAATCCAAAGAATCTATGATTGTACACATTGTCGGGGCTCGGCCTCAGTTCATCAAATTGCTGCCTTTGTATCAGGCATTGGCTGGGCGTAGGGCTCCACAGCGGGTTCTGCATTCGGGCCAGCATTGGGAGGCAGGGATGAGTGAAGTGTTCTTTCAAGAATTTGAGCTTCAGCCAGATGCGATTTTGACTTGGTCGCAAACCCACGAAGAGAATGTGGCTGCTATGGCGGATGTGTTGAAAGAATGGCAGCCCGATACGGTGGTGGTGTATGGCGATACGTTTTCGACCTGGTGTGCAGCGCGTGCGGCGAAGCGTTTGGGCCTGCCGCTGGCGCATGTGGAGGCCGGGTTGCGCAGTTTTAACGCGGCCATGCCCGAAGAGGAGGCGCGCGTGAAGACGGATACGGTCAGTGATTGGCATTTTGTGCCTTCGGAGCGAGCGCTCGTTCAGCTCCAGCGCGAAGGATTGGACCGGGGAGAGGCGCATACGCTCCTCACGGGCGACATCATGGCGGATGCATTGATGAATCGGAAACTAGGGGCTCCCACCAAGGGGCGGATTCTGGTGACGATGCACCGCAATACGAATGTGGACGATGCGGGTGTTCGGGCCAAGATGGTGTCGGCCTTGGAGGAGCTGGCCAAAAGCCATGAAATTCACTGGCCCATTCACCCTCGACTGCGCGCGCATTTGGAACAGGGCGTCATGCCCAAAAATATTCAATGGCATCCGCCTTTGGGCCGTGAAGCCATTTTGGAACAGTTGGAAGCGGCCGAATGGGTCTTGACGGACTCGGGCGGCCTGCAAAAAGAGGCCTATTTCTGCCGTCGAAAGTGCATTGTTTTGCGCAACGAAACGGAGTGGGTGGAATTGCTGGAGACGGGCCAGTCCTTCCTGGTGAATCCCGAGGGTGCATCCAATGCAGCCGCCCTTCACGAGCAACTCCTTGCCTGTATGCGGCGGGAAACGCCCACGGAATTTCCTCCGGTGTATGGAGAAGGCGATGCAGCGCTTCGGATGGCGACCGCCCTCTGGCAAGACGGGCCGGTGAAGCCCAATGCCCTCTTGGTTCAAGGCGATGCCGAGAATCCCCAGCTGCGCTTTGCGGCCGAGGTAGTGCGGCGGGTGAGTGGTGTACGACTAGATTTCGCTCCAAAGGGTGCGTCCTGGCCCCAGGCCTCCTGCTGGTCCCTGCCTTTTGAGCGGTGGTCGTTTGCGGAATTGGGCGATGACGTTTTGGCGAAAGCGGCGTACGTGGCTTCACGCGCGGAAGAGCATTCAAATGTTCAAAAGGATGCGCACGGGCGTTTCCTGCCGGAGGCTTCCTGTATTGGGGCGGAGCTCGTAGCCCAGCCCGAGGTGCCCAAGGGGCATGTCTGGGTGGAGCAGTTTGTGAAACGCTTTCAGCCCGATTTCTCTCTGGCGAAGCGCCGAACCCCGGCCCCCACCGTCGTGGTCGACATCGATCACCGGTTTGCCTTTGCAGGCTTCCCAGTGAGCCACCGCCTGGCGGTTGCCTTGAAGCAGGTCTTCACGGGCAAATGGGGCCTTTTGAAGGCTCAGTTGGGCCCCGTCGA
>CAXRFY010000074.1:0-2431 GCA_964229925.1 Schleiferiaceae bacterium | reverse complement strand
AGCCGCCCCATACTTCGAAGTGTGGGGGAGACGGTCTTGCTGGGCGCTCTAGCGGCTGTGTTGGCCTACGCGGCGGGCGATGTACTCGAAAGCTGGTTAGCCTAATTGCATGAGAAATTTTCAACTTCCCTATTCCTGGGCGCTGGTCCTGGTGATTGTCCTCCATGTCGTCGGTTTCTTTGGCTGGCACAGCAGTTGGTCGTCCGTGATTTCGCTCCTTACGCCCGTTCACTTGCTCATCAGTTTCTGGCTGCTTTTCCAGTTTTCAGGAGCTACCACCACGCTGCGCTTCCGTTTGTTGCTGGTCTATGCGATTGGCCTGGGGGTGGAATTCTTGGGGGTGCACACGGGCTATCCGTTTGGCGTTTACACGTATTTGGAGGGTCTAGGTCCCTTAGTCTGGGATGTGCCGTGGATGATCGGTGTGAATTGGGCTATCCTCGCGTTGGCTACGGCCCAGTGGGTGAAGAGCTATCTGCCCGAATTCAACCGCTGGCAGCGCGTCCTCCTCGCCGCCGTTCTCATGGTCCTCATCGATCTCTTGATCGAACCTGTAGCCCCCCAATTGCGCTTCTGGATCTTTGCAGGCGGCCACGGATGGCTCAATTCTTTGGGCTGGTTGGCGACCTCGCTGGTCATGCAGTTCTTACTGTCCGAAGAGGTGGAAGGGGAGAACCGAATGGCGCTCCCCATCCTGCTGAGTCAAGCGATTTTCTTCGCAGGTTTTCACCTTTGGCCTGCGGCCTAATTCCTTCTGGCGTAGATTTGACCTATGGATGCGACTCCCTACATCGTTTCGGCCCGAAAGTACCGCCCCAAAGACTTTGAGGCAGTTGTTGGCCAAAGCCATGTAACGGATACCCTGGAGCACGAAGTCTCCAGCGGGCATCTCGCTCAAGCCCTCTTGTTTACAGGTCCTCGCGGGGTCGGAAAGACCACGTGCGCGCGCATTTTAGCCCGCCGTATCAACGAGGTGCACACCGGGCCCGACCAAGACTACAGCCTCAATATTTTTGAGCTGGACGCCGCCTCCAACAACTCGGTGGACGACATCCGCCAGCTGATTGATCAGGTGCGCTTTGCCCCCCAAGTGGGTCGCTTCAAGGTCTACATCATCGACGAGGTGCACATGCTCTCCCAGGCGGCCTTCAACGCTTTTTTGAAGACGCTGGAGGAGCCACCCGCGCATGCCATTTTCATCTTGGCGACCACGGAAAAGCACAAGGTGCTCCCGACCATTCTCTCGCGTTGCCAAATTTTTGACTTCAAGCGCATCGGACTCCAGGACATTGCGAACCACTTGGCCTTTG
The DNA here is from genome assembly GCA_964229925.1 of Schleiferiaceae bacterium. Classification (GTDB taxonomy): domain Bacteria; phylum Bacteroidota; class Bacteroidia; order Flavobacteriales; family Schleiferiaceae; genus TMED14. The sequence goes on along the minus strand of CAXRFY010000074.1, from coordinate 1,121 downwards.
TGGCCGGGAAGGAGGGCATTGCCACGGAGGAAGAAGCGCTGCACGCCATTGCCGAAAAAGCCGACGGTGCGCTCCGCGATTCGCTGTCCATTTTTGACCGTGTTGCAGCATTTGCGCGCGGGGGTACCCTGACGTACGACCTGGTCCGTGAAAATTTGCAGCTCTTGGACCGAACGGTTTATTTCTCCACAGTCTCGCATCTGCTCAGCGGCGACACCACGTCTTTGCTGCTCCAAGTGGACCACATCCTCGAGCAGGGGTTTGATTTGCACCGCTTTGTAGGGGGATTGGCGAGCCACGTTCGGGATGTCCTGTTGGCCAAACACGAAGCCACCATTGCCCTAATGGATGTGCCCGACTCCGTGAAGGAACAGTACCGCCAGCAAGCACAGCAAGCCTCGCCCGCCTTTTTGGCCAATGCCTTGAAAGCACTTTCGCAGTGCGACCTGTCGTACCGAAGTAGCTCCAATCCGCGCCTCCTGGTGGAAATCGCCTTGTTGGATCTCGCAGGAATGGGCCAAGGTCCGGACGAAAAAAAAAAGCCTGAACCCCAAGGGCTAACACAAGCTTCTCAGAGCGTATCTGCCTCGGCTCCAAAGCCCATTGAGCCTGAAACTCCAGCAGCACCAGACGTTCCTGCCGCGGCCGAGGAAGCCGTAGCTCCCGCTACTATTCCAATGCCTCCAGCCCCAGCACCTGTAGTGTCCGAGGAAGCTCCTTCGGACGATTCTAAACCCGAGACACCTGAAGTTCAGGATGCACCGGTTGTGCAAACCGTAAATGCAAATCCACCGGTACCCGTAGACAAGGCACCAGCGGTTGAGGCTAGTCAAGAAGTACGTAAAGCCGATCAGTCATCGGAAGAGCCGGCCCGGAAGCGCCGCTCTACATTTTCGCTAAAGGCAAATATTGGAGGTGCCGCATTGACGGTCACGGAATCGGCAGAAGTAGCACCCCAAGAGCCCGAAGTCAAGCGCCTTTCGGCCTTTAGTCAAAATGCCCTGGAGACTGCTTGGATGGATACGGTAAAGGCTATGGAGGACCGGCCGGTGATACATTCGGTCATTTCCAAGGCGACGCCCGTGCTGGAGGATGATTTTAGGATCCGAATTTCCGTCGAA
>CAXRFY010000073.1:0-9224 GCA_964229925.1 Schleiferiaceae bacterium | reverse complement strand
AGACATCCCCGGAGAGGCTCCACAGGACGGGGAAAACTGGTTTGTTATGGTCAATGCGCCCGCAGATTATGGCCAAGACTGGAACGCCCTTCGCGCGCAAGTCCGCGCCTCCGTCTTGGCTAAAGTGGAGCGCGTTCTGGGGGTGGATGTAACGCCGTTCATCGAAGTGGAAGATTACCTCGACCCTCCGCGCATTCAGTCCCGAACGTCCAGCGATCGCGGCGCCTTGTACGGTTCCAGTAGCAATTCGACCATGGCGGCATTTCTGCGGCACCCCAACCGCGGGCCGCTCAAGAACCTGTACGTCTGTGGGGGCTCCGCCCATCCAGGGGGAGGTATTCCGCTCTGCTTGTTAAGTGGGAAGATTGTGGGCGAGGCGGTGCCTCAAGCGTAGAAAAACTCTGCGCCTAATGGGGCAAAGGCCTAACCCCAAATGTTTTCCTCCACCAGGTTAATGCCCTTTCCGAAGAAGATGCGCGACACTTTGGCGAAGCTGTCCGTGTAATCGCTCACCGCAAAGTGGTGGGGCTTGGTAGCGGGCTTCGCGCGCAAGAGCTGGGCCTCGTCGAGTTGCTTCGCGATGCTGTTGGCGACAATGGTGGGGATGCGCAGCAGGCTTACTTTTTTCTCGAGCTGCTTGGCAATTTGCGACGAAATCAAGGGGTAGTGGGTACAGGCCAAAACCAAGTGCTCCACCCCTTCCATTTTGGGGTCGTTCAAGTAGAGGGAGACCACCGCATCAGTGACGGCGCCGCTGAGCAAGTTCTCCTCAATGACGGGAACGAGTAAGGGCGTAGCGAGGGGCTGGACCTCTGCAGCCGGGAGGACTTCGGCGAGTTTTCGAGGGTAGATGCCGGACGAAACGGTGGCGCGCGTTCCCCAGATGCCAATGTGCTTGGCGTGGTGGCGGTGGAGGTAGTCCACGACCGGGTCAATCACATTGTAGACGGGAATGTCTAGCTCCTCCTTCAAAACGTCTAAAGCCACTGCAGACGCGGAGTTACACGCGACGACAATGGCTTTAGCGCCTTGATCGATCAAATGGCGGGAGATGCCCAGTGCGTAGGACCGAATGGCCTCCGGCGACTTTTCCCCGTAAGGCAAGTGGGCGGTATCTCCAAAGTAGAGGAGGCGTTCGTTGGGAAGCTTGCGCGCCAGGGCGCGCGCTACCGTCAAACCGCCAACTCCTGAGTCAAACAGCCCAATGGGGCCGTCTGAGGCTTTCATTACATGCCAAGTTTAACCTTGACGGCGGACATCAGGTTGAGGCCACCTTTAGAGTAGATCACCATGCCCTTGCTTTGAGAAGCATCCAAAACGTAGGCAACGTTCTTTTCAGCCGCTACCGCATCGATGGCATTCTGCAATTTCTCCAAAACGGGAGTGATTAATTCGATCTCCTTGCCTTGCAATTCTTGCTGAGCGCTCTGCATGTACTCTTGGATGTTGTTGTACATCTCCTGGAGGCGCTGCTGCTCTTGGCGCTGGCGGAGTTCCGTCCACGTGCCGGCGTTGGCTTGCAAGGTCTGTGCGCCTTTTTCCAATTCGGCTTGCATCTCCTTGGCTTCCGCTTCAAACTTCGCTTGCTCCGCTTGGAGGGATTCCATGACTTTCTTGTAGTCAGGCATTTCAACGAGCAGGCTGTCCACATTGATGTGGCCTACCAGAGACTGGCCCAAAGCTGGGGCAGCGGTCATAGCCACGAGGGCCAATACTTTAAGTGCGTTTTTCATAGGGGTCAAAAGTAGTGATTTCAGTAACCGAGTTGTTGGAGTACGTCTTGGGTAATATCGTTGGACTCGTTGGCGTACACCACACTAACAGACGAGCCTTTGTCAAAGACAAAATCGAGTTTCTTTTTTCGCGCCACTTCCTTGATGGCACCTGCTACGAGCGCTTGCACCGGGGCGACGAGTTCTTCGCGCTTTTGGAAGAGTTGACCTTCAGGACTGAAGTAGCGCATTTGACGCGCACGGGCCGTGTCGCGCGTATTCTGAATGTTGGCCGTACGCTCGGCGATCATGTCGGGCGTGAGCAGCACCGATTCGGCATCGAGTTGAGCTTGCAGGGCCGAAGCGTCCTCAAAGAGGCTGGCGACTTCGCCTTCCCAGCGCTTGGAGAGGCGCTCGATTTCGGCTTGGGCCTGCTTGTATTCGGGGATGGCATTCAGGATGGCTTGCGTATCCACATAGCCCAAACGCTGCGCCCACCCGGAAACGGAGAGGCCTAGGGCGAAGAGGAGGAAGAGAATTCGGCGCGTCATGACTTAGAATTGCTGTCCAAGGACAAAGTGAGTCTGCCAGCCGGAAGGACCGGATTGGCCGGGCAAGTTATCAAAGCCATATCCCAAATCCACGCCCAACAGGCCAAACATCGGCATGAAGATGCGCAAACCGACGCCGGTCGAACGCTTGAGCTCAAACGGTCGGTAGTCCGCGAAGTTGTCGTAGTTGTTGCCCGCCTCGGCAAAGGCCAGCACAAAGATTTGGGCGTTGGGGTTGGGCGAGAGCAAGTAGCGCAACTCCGTGGTGAATTTGTTGTACAACGCACCGCCGCCATCGGGGGTCAAGCTGTAGTTGGTATACCCACGCAGGCCAATGATTTCACGTCCGTCCAAAACGAAGTTCTGCAAGCCGTCCCCGCCGAGGTAGTAGCGCTCAAAAGGCGGCAAGCCGTAGGCCTTGTTGTAGGAGCCCAAGAGGCCAAATTCGGAATACGAACGCACCACGAAGTTTTTGAAGATCTCTGCGTAGTAGTCGCCGGTGAACTTCCACTTGTGGTATTCGATGAATTTGAACTTCTCTTCCGTGCTGAGCTTGGTGTAGTCGCGACCGTCCAACAGCGATACCGGGGGCGTAGCTTCCAAGCTAAATGCGATGCTGGAGCCACGCGTGGGGAAGATGGGCAGGTCGCGGTTGTCGCGGCGCAAGCTCAACGTATAGGCGACGGAATTGGCGATACCCGTCGTGAAGTTTCCGCCCACAAAGGGGTAGTTGTTGATGTCGAAGCGGCGGTACTCCAGCGCGTGGTAGAGCGTAAAGTAGTCATCCGGCCACTTGAGGCGCTTGCCCTGACCCAGGGTGACACCGGTGATGGCGATTTTTTGGGCCGTGCTGTCCGTGCGGCCGTTGTAATTCATGGTGTTGTGGTAGGCCGAGAAGGTCACCGAATTGGGCTTCTTGCCACCCCACCAGGGCTCCGTAAAGCTGAAGTTGTAGGAGCTGTAGTAGGTGCCGTTCGTCTGCGCGCGGATGGTGATGGTTTGGCCATCTCCAGCGGGCAAGGGCTGCCACGCTTTCTTGTTGAAGAGGTTGCGCGAAGAGAAGTTGTTGAAGTTCAAGCCCAGCGTACCCACTACGGTGTAGGCCCCCCAGCCGCCTTGAAGTTCCAGCTGACTGGTCGACTGCTCGACGACGGTGTACTCCAGATCCACGGTTCCAGTCACAGGGTCGGGGATGGGCACAGGCGTGATTTGACGAGGGTCAAAGTAGCCCAGCTGGCCCAATTCACGCACCGTACGCATGATGTCCGCCTTAGAAAACAGGTCGCCGGGACGCGTGCGGATCTCGCGGTAGACCACGTGGTCGTTGGTGCGTTCGTTGCCGTTGACAATGACTTTGCGGACGGTGGCTTGGCGGCCTTCCCGAATGCGAATCTCCATGTCGATCGAGTCATTCTCCACCTTCACCTCCACGGGGATGACGTTGGCAAAGAGGTAGCCGTTGTTCAAATAGAGCGATGAGATGTCGTTGCTGTTGGGGTCGCCGTTGATGCGGGTATTGAGGGCCTTGGCGTCGTAGCGATCGCCGGGCTCAATCTTCAAGATAGACTGAAGCACCTCCGTGGTGTACTTGGAGTTGCCGTAGAAGGAAATGCTGCGGAAGTAGTAGGGGCGGCCCTCGTCAATGGTCATCTCGATCATCAACTTGTCCTCCACGCGGTAGACCGTATCGTGGGTGATGCGCATGTCGCGGTAGCCCGCTTCATTGTACGCCTCCACGATGAGAACCTTGTCCGCTTCGAGCTTCTCCTTCAGCCACTTGGAGGTGGTGAAGATGTTCCACTTGCGGTAGCGGTGCGTATCGTCCATAACGCGACGCAGCTTGGCATCCGTCAGGGCGGTGTTGCCATGGAAGACGATGTCGTCAATGCGCAAGCGGGGGCCAGGCACGATGTCGATGCGAAGGACCACGGCATCGAGCAAAAGACTGTCGCGCTCCGTGCTGATTTTCGCGGTCGCATCAGGGAAACCTTTGTCGCGGAAATGCTTGAGAATCGCGTTGGTGGACGTGATTTTCAGGTTTTCCGAAACTACCATGCCGCGGTTCAATTCCAAGAGCTCGCGCAAGGCATCTTGTTTGCCCTTTTTGATGCCCGTGAAGTAGTACTTGCTGAGCTTGGGAAGGGTGGTGAGGCGGAATTCGAGGTAAACGGTGCGGTTGATTTTTTGCGTGACGAAGAGCTGCACATCGGAGAAGAGCTCCTGGTCCCACAAGTTGCGAACGGCCTGAGCCACGCGCTCTGAAGGGAACTGCACCTTATCGCCCACATTCAGGCCTGAGAGCAGAGCCACCATCGTGGGATCCAGCTGGTCGGCGCCCGATACGGTAATGCCGCCAATCTCGTAATCGACCTCCGGTTTGATGTCAATTTCTTGACCCAACTGGATTTGGGCCTGGGCAGCCACGGGGGCAAACGCCAAGCTTACGGCCACGAGGAGGAGGCGGAATAGGATGCGGTTCATGAGGCGGTCTCGTTCAATTGTTCGCTGGTCTTGCCCATGCGGCGTTCGCGTTGGGTATAGCTGGCGATGGCTTCTTCCAGGTGTTCCTTGGAAAAATCGGGCCAAAGTACGGGCAAGAAGACCAATTCTGCGTAACTAATTTGCCAGAGTAAGTAATTGGAAATGCGCTGTTCGCCGGAAGTCCGGATAACTAAATCGGGGTCGGGCATGCCGGCCGTGTACAGGGCTCCGGAAAACGCCGCTTCGTCGATGCTGTCCACACTTCGGGTGCCGTCCGCCACTTCTTGGGCCAGTTGGCGCGTGGCGTGGAGCATTTCTTGGCGGCTGCCGTAGCTCAGCGCGAGCGTCAGCACCAATGTCGTATTGCCGGCTGTGGCGTCTTTGACTTCCTGGAGCTCGCGTTGGGCGCTCTCCGGGAGGAGGTTTAGCTTGCCAATCGCCTGGAGTTGAACCCCTTGCTTCATGAGCGTGGGCAGTTCTTTTTTCAGGCTGCTGACCAAAATCTTCATCAATGCGTTGACCTCCGCCTTGGGACGGGCCCAGTTTTCTTCCGAAAAGGCATAGACCGTGAGGTAGGGGATGCCCATCTCGCCACAGGCTTGTGTCGTTCGGCGCAAGGCCTCTACGCCGACTTCGTGGCCGCGGATGCGCGTGCGGAAGCCTTGCTGCTTCGCCCAACGGCCGTTGCCGTCCATGATGATGGCGATGTGTTTGGGTAGGCTCATCGGTGCAAGAAGCTTGAACATTTTTCCATGAAGGCCTCCAAGTGGATTCCCAGCCCCACGTTGAGGGCGAAGTAGGCGTCTTGGGTTTGGGCGTTTCCGCGGGCCATGCCTACGGGCAAGCTCAAGCCGGAGGGATCGGCAAAGAAGACCGCGGCATCGCCGTGGGATTCTTGAATGCGCGCGGGGTCGGCGTAGACGCCGTGCGTGTCGTCGAGGTAGTCGGTGGTGGTGAGGACCCAGGTGGCTTCGGTTTTGACGACCCAAAGCGCATTGAGCTGGGCGCGCCAGCCCAGGCCGAAGGGCAGGATGCGCGCACGGGTGCCGTAGAGGCCCTCGGGGGAGGCGGAGGTGCCTTGGCCTTCGGTGCCTAGGGGTTGGAGGTTGATCCATTCGCCTTGGTAGTAGCCTTGGGGCTCAAAGGCCATCAGGCCCCAGCCGGCGAAGAGGTAGGGGCTGTGTTGGAAGTCAAAGGAAGGGATGCGCTGCTCGAAGTAGTCGACTTCGATGCGGGCGGAGAGGGTGCGGTAGGGCGTTTGGACCGTTATGTTGCGTTGCTGGCGCTCCTTCCAAGAACTCTGAGCGTCCGAGGCATAGAGCTCCCCCTCGCCGTAGCTGAGGTGAAAGGCGTAGTGCGGATGGGCCTGAATGCGGTAGTCGATGTCCCAGTTGCTGCGCTGCGGAAGCGAGGCCCCTGCGGCGCCCACATCGGAGAGCAGAACCGTGCCGCCCCAGCCAAAGGTGAGTTCCTGCGAACGCTGCCCCATGGCCGCCACAGGCAGCAGGAGCGCAAATGCGAGGATATGTAGGAACTTCTTGCCCATAAACAGCCGCCAAAGATACGATTTGGAGAGGGATCAGTTCCGGCGATCCAAGCCCCAGAGCAGTTTGTTGCGCAGGGTGGAAGAGAAGTCGGAGTAGGCCGTTCGGACCAGTTTAAAATGGAAGTCCGCCTTCTTCAACGTCAACTCCGTTTCGCAGTCCAATGTGAAGACGCGCGAGTCCAAAGACGCCAGGTAATTTCCCTCTCGTGCCTCCACTTTCAATGTGATCGTATCGGCATTGGGAATAACGAGCGGACGCACGGTTAAATTGTGCGGCGCAATGGGGGTAATGATGAAATTGTTGCTTCCCGGCATCAGGATGGGGCCGCCGCAGCTCAAATTGTAGCCGGTCGAACCCGTAGGCGTCGAAATCATTAGCCCATCCGCCCAGTAGGTATTCAGGAATTCGCCGTTGAGGTACACATGCACCGAAATCATGCTAGTCGTGCCTTTGCGGCTGACGGCGATTTCGTTGAGCGCAAAGTTGGGCTGCACGATGTCGTCGCTTGCAGTATGCACCTCTAGGGCGTTCCGTTCGTCGAGTGTGTATTCACCCGCCAAAATCGCTTTGAGGGCCAGCGGCGCTTCATCGCGGGTAATGTTGGCCAAAAATCCAAGGCGGCCGGTATTCAGGCCAATGATGGGAATGCCCGAACGCTCCACCAACGTCGTCGCATCCAAAATGGTACCGTCGCCGCCGATAGACAGCAAGAAATCCGGTTGGCAGGCCTGAAGTTCTTCGGCGTTTTTGAATTCGGGAAAAGCCCAGCCAAGCTGCCATTGTTCGTTAATTCGGTTTTGAAAGCCGCGGTACATAACGAGCTCACAACCCTCCTGCAGCAGGGATTGAATGGTGCGCTCGACGAAGGTTTGGACCTCGTCCGGGATGCGTTTGCCAAAAATCGCGATGCGTGCCATGCTCAAAAGTTCAAATAATGCATCAAGTGGTCCAGGTGGTCTTCCGCTTCCTGTGCGCGCTGGCCCTTAGGGTAATAGCCCAAAATCGTGGCGCCCAAACGCTCCAAAGTCGCCAAGGCCGCCGTGGGATCGCGCTGATCCAGGCGCGCAAAAGAACTAAAGCTCCGGCGCTCCTCCACAAAATCGCTGGCAAAGGCGACCACACGGATGCCCTCAGCCTCTACGGCACGTATCCAATCGCCTCCGAAGGGCTTATCCGCCGGATGCTCAAACCAAATCGTCGATCCTGGCAGCTGGAAGCTCCACTGCTGCCCGATGTGTTCCGCGATGTCGCTGCTTCGGTAGACGCCCTGGTACGTGTCGCCCTGGCAGACCGCCACACAGTCCATATTCCAGGCGCTGGCAATGGCCAGAGCGTCAATAGGATGCTGAGCGTCTTGGAGGGCGGGGACGTTTTGGACCGAACCGTCCGGCCCCATCATGCCAACGTAGAGGCTTTCCTCCACGACCGGCCAAAAGCGGGTGCGGCTCTCCTGGCTCACGGCGCGGTAGGCCTCTTCCGAAGCGTCCGAAACCAAGGGCGCAGGTTGCGTGTTGAGTAGATTGTTCCAGTCCAAAGTGTTACGAAGTTAGCCCGGATGCCCGAACTTTGCACCCTCAAATCCCTTGAATCCGTGGAAGCGACTCGCCTTAGCGTCAACATCAACAAAATAGCCACCCTCCGAAATGCCCGCGGCGGCCAAACCCCCGACGTGCTCGAGGCAGCGGTGCGCATCCAAGAATTCGGCGCCCAAGGCATTACTATACACCCCCGCCCCGACGAGCGCCACATCCGCTACGCCGACGCACGCGCCCTCCGCGCCCTGGTCCACACGGAATACAACATCGAAGGCTACCCCTCGCGCGATTTTATCGACCTCGTCAAGGAATGCCAACCCGAACAAGTAACTCTCGTCCCCGACGCCCCCGATGTCCTCACCAGCAACGCCGGCTGGGATACGTTGGCGCAGGGCAGCTTGCTACGTGAGGTCTTGGACGAGTTTCGTGCCGCAGGTATCCGGACCTCGCTCTTTATCGAATGCGATGCCGCCCGCATTGAGGCCGCTGCTGCCCTCGGGGCCGACCGCATCGAACTCTACACCGAGGCCTACGCCACCGGCTATGCCAGCAACCGATCCGCTGCCGTGGCCCCCTATGTGGAAGCCTCCCGTGTAGCCAATGCCGCAGGCCTGGGCGTGAATGCCGGCCACGACCTCAACGCCGACAATTTGGCCTACTTCGCCCAAAGCCTGCCCCACCTCGACGAGGTGAGCATCGGCCACGCCTTAATTTCCGACGCCCTCTACTTGGGCCTCGAAAACACGGTACAGCGTTACCGCCAACAACTGCTTCGCTAATGGCTGCCTTGCCGCTCGCCAGCAAGATCATGGGCAACGGGGGAGAGTCCCTCGTGGTCCTTCACGGTTTGTTTGGCATGGGCGACAATTGGGCCAGTCACGCTCGCATGTGGGGTGAAAACGGCCTGAATGTGCATTTGGTCGATCAGCGCAACCACGGCCGTTCGCCGCACGCCGCTTCCCATACCTATGCCGATATGGTGGAAGACGTTCGGGCCTATGCCTTGGAGCATTTTGGCGAGCGCCCCGTTCGTTGGCTGGGCCACAGCATGGGCGGCAAAACCGTCATGGCGCTGGCGGTCAAGTACCCTCAGTTGGTGGAGCGTTTGGCTGTTATCGATATCGGTCCAAAATCCTATCCCCCGCACCACCAAGTCGTCGTCGATGCCATGCACCAGCTGAATTTTTCCCAACTGAAAAGCCGCACCGAAGCCGATCGCGCCCTCGAAGCCCATCTGCCCGACTGGGGCATGCGCCAGTTCCTGCTCAAAAACCTCGAATGGAAGGACAACGGCCAACTCGGCTGGAAATTCAACCTTCCCGTCCTCGAAGCCCAAATGAGCCGCATCGGACAAGCCTTGGCCCCCGAAGACCGCTACATTGGTTCCACCCTCTTTGT
>CAXRFY010000072.1:0-24209 GCA_964229925.1 Schleiferiaceae bacterium | reverse complement strand
GAGGCCCCAACGCCCCAGGCCGTGCTGCCAAATTCGGCGCAGCACAGAGGCAGAGGGACGAGCTTCGTGCATGGGAGGGGTTAGCGGGGCATTTCGCCTACGATTCGGTAGGCCTCGCCCAGATAAATATCCGTGGCTAAGCCTTTAAACCAACGGCTGTATTCGGTCACCTTGCCGCTGTCCAGACTGCTTTCAAAGGCCGCCGAGGTGTAGGTCACCATCAAACTGTCTTTAGACACCAGCAAATCGTCGTAGGCCTCCGCTTCGGCGTCCGCCTTGGCCTCGCGTTCGAAGTAAGCACTATAGTTCAGGGGCACCAAGGTCTGGTCCTGCTGGGACTTCAGCCACTGGGCGTATTCCGCGATGCGGGCAAACTCAGGGTTTTCCGCAATGCGCTGCTGGGCCACTTTGAGGTAGGGCTTGGGCAACTTGGGCTCAAATTTCACCGCAGCGTCCACGTAGTCCACCGCCAACGGATAGTCCAATTCGCGCTCGCCGTAGGGAATCTCCTGGTAGGGATGAGGCAGCACCACATCACTTTCCACCCCCTGCAATTGCGTCGTTCCGCCGGTCACGCGGTAGTATTTCTGAATGGTCAGCTTCAGGGCGCCCAAGGGCTTGTCGCCGTGGAAGGGTCCAGCGGCACGGTCCAAATCCAGCATATTCTGCACCGTTCCCTTGCCAAACGTTTGACGTGTGCCCACGATGATGGCCTTGTCGTAGTCCTGCAGGGCGGCGGCGACGATTTCCGACGCAGACGCCGTCCCCTCGTTCACCATCACCAGCAACGGCCCGTCCCACACGGCGCCGGCCGCCCGATCGTCGTAGGACCGAACGCGCTGCCCGCTCGTCTTCACTTGCACCACGGGGCCCTTGTCAAAGAAAAGGCCGGCGATGTCCACCGCGGCGGGCAGCGAACCACCGCCGTTGCCGCGCAGGTCAAAAATCAAGCGCTCCATGCCCTGGGCTTTGAGGGCTTCGATTTCTTTGCGCACGTCGTCCGCGCAGCTGCGGTTGTTGTCGTTGTAAAAGTCCACGTAGAACTTGGGCAGGCGGATGTAGCCCGTTTTGCCGTCGGCACCCAGGCGCGCGGAGCGGGCAAAGGTGGCTTCGATCTCCACGATGTCCCGAATGATGGGGATGACCTTTTCGGTGCCGTCTTTTTTGCGAACCGTCAAACGCACTTCTGTCCCCTTTTTGCCGCGCACTTTGGTCACGACTTTGTTAGTGCTCATGCCCACAATGTCTTCGGGCTCAGCGGAGCCTTGACCCACTTTGAGGATCTTGTCGCCCACCTCGAGTTCGCCTTGGCGCCAGCAGGCAGAGCCCGTCACGATGGAGGCCACCGTGGTGAACTCTCCGTCTTGCTGCAAAGACGCGCCGATGCCTTCGAGCTGTCCGGTCATTTCGATTTCAAAATTCTCTTGCTGGCGGGGCGGGAAGTACTGGGTGTGGGGGTCAAACACCCCGGTGTAGGCATTCATGTAGAGGCCAAACCAGTCCGAACGCTCCATGTCCGACATGCTGCTAAACCACTCGTCGTGGATTTCCATTTCCTTTTCACGGGCCTTCTTTTCTTCCTCGGCAAAGCCAGGATCGCCTAGGGTGAATTTGGCCTGACCCGCTGAATCTGCCGCCAAGGAGCGGTCGTACAAGCGCATCAAGACGCGGAAGGTCAAATAATCCGTCCAGTAAGCGCGCATACCCGCGTCGTCTTGAGCGTAGCCGCGTTTCTCCGCATCGGTTTGGAAGGAGCGGCCCGTTTCATAGTGGAGGGGCTCTGCGAGAATTTCGCGGTAGAGCGCTTGCGACTGTTTGAAGCGCTTGGCCCAGATGTCCTGGGTCAAGTTGAAGAAGCTCAAATCCGCATTCTTCAAGAGGTCGTCCATCCGCGTGTCGTAGACGCGCATTTGGTCAATGTCGCTTTGCTGCAGGAAACGCTTTTCGGCATCCATGGACTCCAAGAAAAACTCGAGAACCTCGTGCGAGAAGGCATCGTCGATGTCTTTGGCCTGGTAGTGCACCCCCGTCAAGGCATCGTGCACCAGGAGCATCACCACTTTTTCTTGGTCGTCGGAGGGAGCCTTCCAGGCAAAGCTGAGGGCCGCTGCAGCCACCAAGAACAAGGCGGGCAGCGTGTATTTCAAATTCTTCTTCATGAACAGGATGCGTATCAATGCGAGCATGCGCCGAAAGTACATAAATCATGCCCCTTTCGTGGGAACTTGGCAGGGTATTTGTCCACGTGGGGCTGAACCTACTTTCCCTCGACGGGTTATAGCGTTACAAGTTATGCGCCAAATCACACTTTTCCTCGCCCTTTTTGGGTTTTCTGCGGGTCTTTTTGCCCAAAGCGTTACCGTCAGTGGCACCGTCACGGAAGCCAGTACCGGTGAGTCCTTGCCGGCTGTAGTTGTCTATGTGCTTTCGGACGGAAAGCCCTATTCCGCCAGCACCAACCCCTATGGATTTTACTCGTTGAGCGTCCCTGCGGGGAAGCCCGCTGAAGTCAAGGTCCAGCTCATTGGCTACGCGGATTTCAGTCAAAAACTGGGATCCCTCACCAGCGCCCGAAAAGTCGATATTTCGCTGAAGGAGTCCGCGACCCAGCTGCAGGAGGTGGATGTGGTTTCGGAGCGTTTGAACACCAACATCACGACGACCCAAATGAGCGTCAGCGCCCTGAGCGCCAAGGAAATCAAGAAAGTTCCGCAGCTGCTGGGGGAGACGGATATTATTCGGACCCTCACGTTGCTGCCCGGTGTCTCAACTGTGGGAGAAGGCGCTAGCGGCTTCAACGTGCGCGGCGGGAATGCCGACCAGAACCTCATTCTCCTGGACGAGGCGCCCGTCTACAACTCCTCCCACCTCTTTGGCTTCTTCAGCATCTTCAACGCCGATGCCGTCAAGGATGTCAAGCTCTTTAAGGGCGGCATGCCTGCCAACTATGGCGGCCGTTTGTCCTCCGTGCTCGATGTGCGCCAAAAAGAGGGCAACAGCCAGAAATTCAGTGGCACAGGCGGCATTGGCTTGCTATCCAGCCGTCTGTTGCTTGAGGGCCCCATTCTGAAGGACAAAGTCAATTTCATGGTGGCTGGCCGGCGCAGCTATTTTGACCTCTTTTTCCCGTACTTCAATTCGCCCGAACTCGACAACACCACCATCTACTTCTACGATTTGAACCTCAAGCTCAACGCCAAATTGAGCGAGAAGGACCGAGTGTTTGTGAGCTCGTACTTTGGGCGAGATCAGTTTGGCGCGTCCGAACTCTTCGACTTTGGCTGGGGCAACTGGACGAGCACCTTCCGCTGGAACCGTTTGATCAGCCCCAAGTGGTTCTTCAATGCGACGGCAGTGTATTCGGACTACACCTACCAGCTGGGCACCCCCAGGGATGCTAACCCCGCCTTCATTTGGGATTCACGCATCGAAAACTATGTCACCAACCTGGGCTGGACCTGGTACCCCAATGCCGCCCACACCGTTGACTTTGGGGTCCAAAACACCGCCTACACCTTCCACCCGGGCGCCATTTCAGGGATCTTCAGTTTGGAGCTCCAAAAAGAATACGCGACGGAGCCTGCGCTCTACATCAGCGACGATTGGCGCATCACCGATCTGTTGACGGCCACCTACGGTCTGCGCTATAGTACGTTCTTCAATGTGGGCGGTCGGGATATCCAAACCTACCTCAACGCCGCCAACCCCAAAGCCAACGAGGCCACGGGCATTCAGACGTACGCGCCCGGGGAGATAATCGAATCCTTTACCGGATTGCAAGGACTTGAACCCCGCCTCGCTTTGAACTACAAGGTGGGTACCGCTACGGCCCTGAAGGGTAGCTACAACCGCTCGCGTCAATACCTGCACTTGATCAGCAACAACACCACGGCCACCCCGGTAAACGTTTGGCGTCCTGCTGGAAAGTTCATTGAGCCCGCAACGGTCGACCAAGTTGCTTTGGGCATGGCCCACAACCTTCAAGAGGGCGGGATTCGCTTGACCGCCGAAGCCTATTACAAGACGTTCCAAGATTTGGTGGACTACAAGGATGGTGCGGATCTCATCTTCACCGAGTACATTGAAACGGAGCTGCTCCGCGGGGACGGCCGTGCCTACGGGGCCGAATTCCTCGTCGAAAAAAAGACCGGCGCCGTCACAGGCTGGATCGGGTACACGCTCTCCCGCACCGAACGCCTGGTCAACGGTCCCACCCGCGATACCCGCATCAACAACGGGCAGTGGTATCCCGCCAACTACGACAAACTGCACGACCTCACGGTCGTGGCCAACTGGTCCATCACCAAAGCCTGGGAGGCGGGCGGCAACTTTGCCTTCCAATCTGGACGGCCCATTACCTACCCCGACTCCCGCGGCGAATTTGAGGGTATGTACTTCCCGGTCTACACCAACCGAAACGGAGCCCGTACCCCCGCTAGCCACCGCTTAGACCTCAGCTTTACCTACACCCCACAGTCCAAACGCGCCAAAAAATGGGGCGAATCCTCCTTGGCCTTTGGCGCCTACAATGTCTACGCACGCCGCAACCCGTACAGCATCTTCTTCCGGGCTGACTTCAGCCAACCCACCAATGTACAAGCCTACCGCTTGTCCATTTTTGGCTCCGTTATCCCCTACTTCACCTACAATTTCTCCTTCTAATGCGGACGCGCCCTACCCTTTTGCTTGCTAGCATCGCCTTAGCCGCTCTGTGGAGCTGCCAAGACCCTATTGACCTCACGTTGCCCGACGGCCAGACGCGACTGATCGTAAACGGTTCGGTCAGCGACAACCAGCCCGTCTACGCAGACCTTAGTTGGAGCGTCAACTACCTGAGCGAAGCATCTAACCCCGCCGTGGAAAATGCAACGGTGGTCCTTTACGAAAATGGCTTGCCGGTAGACACCCTGGTGCATGTCCTCGATGGACACTACGAAGGCGACTTTGTAGGCAGCTACGCCCAGAGCTACCACGTGTCGGTGACCTTGCCCGAAACGGGCGACCTGCCCTTTGGCACCTGGCAAAGCAGCCCCGAAGCTATGGGCCGATGCAATCCCTTTGACAGCATTTACTCGGCGTTTGTGCCCCGAGCGCCCTTTGTTCGCGAAGGCTACTACGTCTACGCACACTGGACGGAACTTGCAGGCAGTGGCGACTACTACCGCGCACGACTCTGGCGCAACGACACGCTGGAAAATGCCCCCTTCAACATCCAAGTGTTTGACGACGGATTCCTCGATGGGCGTTCGAACAACGACATCGACCTCCCCGCCATCGAAGTAGCTGGCCCCGATGCCATCGGCGTGACCTACACCATCGAAATAGCGAGCATTCCCTTGGGCCTCTACAGCTACCTCCAACTCTTGCGCGAGCAAACCCTGCAGGTCGGTGGCCTTTTTGACCCTCCTCCTGCACCCATCATCGGCAACATCTTCCGCGAGGGAGATCCCGAAGACTTTGCGATTGGCTATTTCTACGCTTCAGCCCGCAGACAAGCGAGTATCACGATCACGGAATAGAGCATCCAAGTTTCATGGCCTATTTTTGACCCATGGATCCCTCATTGATTAATCCCGGGCATTGGACCCGCGACCTTCTTGAAGCCCAAGGCTTTAACGATACCTTGATTGCCGGCATCACCATTTCCGTCGATTTTATCGTCTTGGTCTTGGTCTCCTTGCTCGCCGATTACGTGGCCAAATCCATCCTCCTTCGCATCATCAAACGCTGGGTCTTGCGCACAGCCGCGACCTGGGACGACCACTTTCTCAAAGAAAAAGTCTTCCAAGCTTTGGTACACTTGCTGCCGACCTTGGTCATTCGGGCCTTCATCCCGGTGGTATTTGAACATGCCGAACATTGGATCGCTCCCCTCCAAACCGGTCTGAGTTACCTCCTAATCTACCAAATCGCTATCCTGGTCAACCGCACCGCACGTGCGACGAGCCACGTGTTGGAGGACGAAGAAAAATTCAAGGACAAGCCCATTCGGACACTGCTTTCTGTCGTGCAGTTCTTGACGTGGTTTGTCTCCATTCTCGCCGCCATCTCCCTGGCCTCTGGCACGCCCTTGGGCAATTTATTGGCCGGCATGGCTGGAGCTACCGCCATCATCATCTTGATCTTCCAGGATGCCATCAACGGCCTGTTGGCCAACTTCCAAATCGCCATGTACGATCTGCTCCGAAAGGGCGATTGGATCACCTTTGAAAAATTTGGCGTCGACGGCGACGTCATCAGTGTGGACTTGACCACGGTGAAGATCAAGAATTTTGACAACACCATTTCCTCCGTTCCGGCCAAGGCCTTCGTCACGGACAGCTTCGTCAACTGGCGCGGCATGCAAGTGGCCAATGTGCGCCGCATCAAGCGCAACCTTGTGATTGATTTGGATTCGGTCCAATTCTGCAGCGACGACTTACTAGAAAAACTATCGGGCATTGAGCGGGTACGGACCTATATCCAGGGCCGCCAATCCGAAATTTCCCAGCACAACGTGGCCATCGGCGCCGATAAATCGCAGCCCGTCAACGGCCGCCACATGACCAACCTGGGCGTCTTCCGCATGTATGCAACCGCCTACTTGCAAGAGCATGCCCAAATTTCCGACGAACACTCCCTCATGGTGCGCCAATTGCAGCCTTTGGGCACGGGTGTCCCCTTGGAGATTTACTGCTTCGCCAAAGAAATCAGCTGGGTGCCTTATGAAGGCATTGTGGCCGACATCTTTGACCACCTAATCGCGGCCGCCCCTGCCTTCGGCTTGCGCCTCTACCAAGCGCCTACCTCCCGCAGTGGCTACATGGGCACCAACGCCGGTCAAGCCTAAGCTATGATTATCCTTGGCGTCGATCCCGGTACCGTTGTGCTGGGCTATGGCGTGGTGCGTTTGGACGGTAAAAAGCTTGAATGCCTGGCCCTAGACGCCATCAAGCTGAACACCAAAAAGGACCCTTTTGAGCGCCTTCGGGACATTCACGAGGCCGTGGCCGAACTCTTTGTGCAGTATCAGCCCGACTTTCTTGCCATGGAGGCTCCCTTTTTTGGGAAGAACGTCCAGTCCATGCTCAAGCTGGGGCGTGCCCAAGGGGTCATCATGTCCGCGGGACTCGCCAAAGGCATTCCAGTCGATGAATATTCGCCCCGAAAAGTCAAGCAGTCCATCACCGGCAACGGCGCCGCCAGCAAGGAGCAAGTCAGTGCCATGCTGCAAAGCATCTACGGCCTTAAAGACCTCCCAAAACTCCTGGATGCCACCGACGGCCTCGCCGTCGCCACCTGCCACGCCTACGCGATTCAATCGCCTGTACCCCTAGGATCTACCACCAAGAAGAAAACAGCGGCTAAAAGCAAAGGAAAAGGCTCCTGGGCGCAATTCTTGGCGCAGAATCCGGGTAGGGAGAGGTGAGAGGGTTGAAGGGCGAAAGAGTTCAAGGGTTGAAGGGTTGCAGGTGTTCGACTTAATGCCACCCTTTGCAACGAAGTTCTCTAGCGTGAAGACGAAGCCAGAGCTCCCTCGCCTCCTAGCGCGAAGGCAAAGCCTGAGCTCCCTAGCCCCCTAGCGCGAAGGCGAAGCCTGAGCTCCCTAGCCTTACTTAAACCAACTCCCCTACTTCCGCCGAAATGCTTTGGGCAATTTCTTCCATGCATTCGGCCGTAAG
Organism: Schleiferiaceae bacterium; assembly: GCA_964229925.1. Classification (GTDB taxonomy): domain Bacteria; phylum Bacteroidota; class Bacteroidia; order Flavobacteriales; family Schleiferiaceae; genus TMED14. The sequence continues at coordinate 16,548 of CAXRFY010000072.1, read as the reverse complement.
CTGAAGCTTTGGCAAAGCGAAATTCAAATCGCCTTCGGTGCGCAATGGAACCAGGTGGATGTGCGCGTGGGGAACTTCAAATCCAAGGACGGCCACCCCAACACGGTTGCAGGGAATAACAGCCTCGATGCCTTTAGCCACTTTATAGGCAAACGTCCAAAGTGCCTGAAAATCCTCCTCCGGGAGGTCAAACAATTTGTCGACTTCCATCTTAGGCACTACGAGGGTGTGACCTTTGGAGAGTGGACGGATGTCCAGAAACGCAATGGCGTGCTCACACTCTGCCACCTTGTAGCAGGGTATGTCGCCTCGGATTATTTTGCTGAAAATGGAGGACATCCGACGGGTTTTTAGCGGCTGATTTCGAGGATTTCCAATTTCATGGTGCCGTTGGGAACCTGAATATCGACGGTTTCGCCCGCCGTTCGGCCCAATAAGCCTTTGCCAATGGGGCTATTGACCGAAATTTTGCCCGCCTTCAAGTCTGCCTCTTGCTCCGCCACCAAGGTGTAGGTGAACTCCATTTTATTCACAGGGTTGCGAAGTTTCACCTTGGAAAGAATGAGAATTTTGCTCGTATCGAGCTGCGATTCATCCACCACGCGAGCGCTGGCCATCACTTCCTCCATCTTGGAAATCTTGAGTTCCAAGAGCCCCTGGGCCTCTTTAGCGGCATCGTACTCTGCATTTTCGCTCAAGTCGCCCTTATCGCGGGCTTCCGCAATCTGAGCCGAAATGCGCGCACGCTCCACAGACTTGAGCTGCTCGAGCTCTTCTTTGAGCTTTTTATAGCCTTCTGGGGTAAGGTAGGAAACGGACATTCGATCTAAATTTTAAACGAGAATGAGATCCCTGGTGGGGGATCTCATTACACGAAAGGTAGTAAAAAGTTTCTCTTAGAGCACCAACGTAGCGCCCAAGGTGTGTACGCCAGCGAAGGCGGTGTTGGTCAAGCGGTAGGCGTAGCTCAAATTCAGTTTGGACGTTCCACCCGTGGGGGCATTCACGCTAAAGCCCATTGCCGGACCTGAGAAAGCCTCCGTCGCCAAGCCGTCAAAACGGTTGTCAAATGCTGCGTACGAAGCGCGCACTTGGAAGATGTCGTTGTGATCAAACTCAAGACCCAAGGTGAACTGGTCCTTTTTGAAAGAGTTGGAGATGAAGTTACCTGCAAGGTTCAGACGATTCTTCGCATCCAAGTCAAAGCGCTTGGCCGCGCCAATCGCCAACTGCGTAGGCAATTCGAACTGCTCCGTACGGCTATCAAACGTGGTCGTGTGCGAACCCGTGGGAACGGGCAACACAATGGCCATACCGTCTCCGTTGTACCCAAAGGAGGGTCCGATGTTGCGCAAGGTGATACCAAAACGGAAATCGCGATCTGCACCCGTCACATATTGAACACCTGCATCAAAGCAAACACCGGTTGCAGACAGGTTGCTGATGGTGGAGTTGTACATTTTGATGTTTACGCCACCGTAGATGCTTTGAGTAAACTTCTTCGCATAGCCAATGCCGATAATGGTAGAAGCAGGGCTGAAGTAGCCAGCACCTCCATCGGGCAATTCGGTCGTAGTTACCTCAATCTGGCCGTAATTCATGTTGGTCACGTGAATGCCCAACACGCCTTCATTGCCAGAAGGCGTTGCAAAGGCGGCACTGTTCAGCTGGATGCCACTGCCCACAAGCCACTGCGTGTTGGCGAAGCCTGTTTGCAGACCATCCGTGAAAGCCAAGCCCGCAATGTTGCCGTACAGGGACTCCAAGCCCATGACGTTGGCGGTATTGCCTTCGGACCAAGCTGCAGTGCGTGCCCAAGGGTTAATCAGAAGTTCGGATGCGCCAGCAGACCCCGAACGAACGGGGTTACCTGCAAAGGCAGCTGCACTAGCGGCCAAAAGGGCAAACGTTGCAATCGATTTTTTCATCATTTCGTCAGGTCTTAGAATCCAGTTGGGTCAAATGGACGGAGCGTTCCAAAGAACTTGATTACTTTCTCACCGATACCTGGGGCATCGATGTGAATCAAGTACACCCCACTGGCGATGGGTACACCGTAGTTATTCTTCAAATCCCAGTACATCCAGGTATCCGTGTTTGCCTTACGCAGTGAGCGCACCAAGGCACCATCCGTAGAGTAAATGCTGATGGAACAGTTCTCAGGAAGGTTTGTGATCTTCACCAAGTTGTCCAACTGCGTCTGCTCGTATGCGGACAAGCTGAAGTACGGGTTCGGTACCACACGGATGTTATCCAAAGCACTGGTCGCAACCACATTGTCGCCCTTCACAGTGGCTACATTGTTGGTATTGAAGTTGTACATCGGGAAACTGTTATTGGTACCGTCTGTTTCGTACTTCTCATACGGACGCGCCATACGGATGCGAACGCGTGCATCAGAAGGCATGTCCGTGTAGAGGTCACGACCGTCAAAGCGTGGGTCCATCAAGGGGATGCTGACCCACATGAGGCTCTTGGTCACTTTGTTGCGGTTCAAGATCTGACCCATGTTGTTCAACTCCGTGTACAAGGGGCTTGCCGTCTCGTCGCCACCCGCGTAGTCCAGAGGCAACTTGGAAAGGCCTTGCTGGTAGTAGGGGCCAAATACATAGATGTAGTGCTGACCACCAAACTTGTACCCACCCGTTACGGGGTCTGCGGGGAAGACGGACATGCGACTCGTTGGATTGAATAGCATGTCGTTGCCGTTGTCCGCAACCATCCAGGAGTTCTCACCAAAGGCCATGTTCAAGCGAGTGCCCGTTTCAACGTCGATGGCGTAGCCAGGGAACCAAGACCAACCGGTGGAGGTCGTGCTGCGCACCAACTCACCATTGTTGTTCTTATCCCAGCTTGCACCGGCGCGGAGGCGCCACTTGCGAACTGAACCTTCTGTCAAGTCCTGGTCCTCACCCATTTCCAGTACAGGAACGCGGGTCCACTTGGTGTGGTCCTTGGTGAAGACGATGTCCACGGAGTGAAGATCGCGGGGGTTCATTCGGGCCGAGAATGCAGACTGCGAAGAATCCGCTGGTCCCATGCCATAGATGTTGTTGCCAGCATCGTAGCCACGGCCCAAGTAACTCACATAGGAGAAGGGACCCCACGTACCATCCACAATATTGGAAAACAAAGACTTGGGATCGTTGGGGTAGTCACGGTAGTACGAGTCTGGTTTGTTGGACGCATCATTACCCCCGGCCAAAATCCAGTTGCGAGGACCGTAGTCCGCATTGTCCTTAACGCCCGACAACCAGGTCTGGGTGGGATCTTCGTACTCAATTCCAGACTCCAAAATACCCGCATTACGCGTGTTGTCTGGATCGTTACCGGGATTCTCTTGGTCGCGAATCTCTACACTCAAGCCCAATTCGGGGATGATTTGCTCGTTGATAAATGAGAGCGACGTCATCGAAGTGGCAATAATGTTGCCCGTCCCGTCTTCAATCTGCCAGTTCGCCGAAGCGCCAACACCGTCAAAGCGAAGGACGAAGTTACCGGCGGGCACATTCAAGGGATCAACTACTTTCACATTTACAGGTCCGTATCCAGACTTGTAGGTGGGGTGGCTGAGCACAAAGTTGTTGACGATGGCATCATGAGAGGCTTCATCTAGTTCCAAGGCATTTCCGCCATTGCCCATACCCTCAATTCGGGTAATGATGGGGCTGTAACCGTACATAGCGTTTTGGATGGTGCCTCCTGCTTCAGAATCTACCAAGTGGGGGATGCCTTCGTACTTCTTTACGTTGTTACGGCCGGCCAAGAAAGGCTTGCGCTGACCGTTGGGGTGAAGAACCTGGTCAAAGGGCTCGTACTCGTTGTAAGCGTAGGCCACTACGGTGAAGTAGTAGGGGGTGTGGTTCACTAAACGACGGTCCGTACCCGTGGCAAAGGCATCTTCCTTGATGTGGAAGCTCATTTTGATGCCGTCATCGCCTGATTGGAGGGTCATGTCTTGAGGAATCAAAAGCTCCAAATCTGGATCCAAATCCCAGTTGATCAAACGCGCTACGCCGTTCTTGATGTCACACTGTGCCACCAAACGTGCTTGGTTGGGGTCGTAGCGGTCACCTACAGAAGCATTGGCGTTGGCCATTTGGAAGACTTGGAAGCCTTCAAACTTGAAGGTGTTGTCCGCAAATGGAATCAGCGGATCTACCTCCTCGTAGTCCAAGTGCTGGTTGTTTTGGCCTTCGCGGTAGCTCAACATGATAACCAACTCACGGTCCAACTCTTGGATCTCCATGTCAGGAGCATCGGGACCGTTCAAGATTTGGAAACAGTTGTCGAACAAGTTCTGGGCCTTATCGTCCGCAATCAAAATCTTCTCTACAGACGCGAAGAGATCCGCCTTGTTGTAGTCACGCTCCCAAACCACACCCGTGGTGATAAAGTTCAAGGCGCCTGGAGCCAAGGAGAAGGGACCTGCGTTGTGCAGACCGCGCTTGTCTTCTGAGTTGTTGGGAGATTCGTACCAGTTCTGAGACGAAGTAGGAGCCGCATTGCCCGTGGTGTCGTAGGTGTCACCTGGGTAGGCAAACAAAGTCTGCAAACCGGAACCGTCAGCCGTGAAACCGTCACCGTTGGCAGGGTTGCCAGGACCAGAAGGCGTCTCAACTACCAAGGGGTTACCGTTCTTCCAACGAGACTGCATGAAGTTGTAGAATTCTGCAGCCGTATTGGGGTTGCCGGAGAAGGCAGAACCCGTGTTGTTATAGTACATGAAGCCGGACATGATAATACGCTCATTCACGCCCGTTACAGGATTCTCCGCTTGGCAGTCGCCGTTGTCGTCGCGAACACCGTCAATACAGCCATCGCGGTCATTGTCCAGGCCGTCAAAGTAGTCCGCAAATGGACCTTGGAAGAAGTCAAAGCCTACTGCAGGGGGGTTCAATCCGTAGCCCAAGGGGCCTTCGTCGTTCAAATCCGAGTTGTAGCAATAGCCCAAACCGCGGGGGATGTCACAGCCAATGATATCGTCCAAGTAGTTACCCAAGTCTGGGTCAAACCACGTAGAGAAATACGTGTTGGTCAAACGGAAGGTCGACTTGTTGATAATGCGGTAGTTATTGAACGTCATGTTGTTGATCTCGTCGTTCGTCGCGAAGGCAAACGCCTGCGCACGAATCTCAAAACCAAGAGCGCCGGCAGACGTCTCCGTGTGGATATTACCGCGGTCGTTGTAGACCCACCAAATGGTCTGGTCACCGTATAGAACGTCTGTTTCTTTGCGGCGGCAGTCAAACTGACGATCCAAATCGTACGCAGGGTAATCCTCCAAGGGATCGTAGCGCTGGTCGCCGTCAAGGTCGATAAAAGGGGCCAGCTGGTAGGGCAATTCACCTTCTGCTCCGTGCGCAGGCCACTCCAAAATGATATCGGGAATGCTTCCTTCGTATCCGGGGAACTTGTCTGCTACATCGCAATCAGGGTCGTTCTTACAAAGCAACCAAGCGCGGTGCATTTCAACTTGCTCGCGGGTGATCGTCCACTGCTTGTCGTACTTGTCACAAATCTCTTTGTTGACTGAAGCCAAACCATCCGTTGAGAGGGGGCCAGGCCAGTAGTCGACACCACGCTGACGGTACGTCATTGCAGCAAGTTTCAGCTGATTACCTTCATCAAGACCTCCCAACCAGAGAGCGCCGGCAAACATGGAGTGCTTGCCGCCACCTTTGGGAACTTCATAGCGAGCGGTGTTCAAGTCCCACCACATGTCGCCACCACCCAAGATGGTTGCACGAACGTTGTTGATGTTCAAGTCCGTCTGGGCACGTGCAGGTTGACAAAGTTCCTCCACCGTTTTATTGGAGCGTCCATTAGCGCCACCCGAGACATTAACATCTGGGCGAGCCAAGGCCGTGGCTGCTGCAGCCACCCATGCTAAACCAAATAGAATCTTCTTCATAGGAATTCGGAATTCAAACTTTTACAGGCCAAGGCGAACACCCAGGCGGATTTGACGAGGAATAGAGAAATTGAAAGGATTCACCATGCTTACGTTGTACAAGTCTGCGAAAGACTGCGCATTCGTGGTGAACAAAATGGCCTGCTGGCCTCGTGAAGACGACAAATAACCGTCATCCGTTGCAGAACCGGTGAAGGGGTAGATGTTTAAGACGTTGGCCGTATTCAATACGTTCAACACCTGCATGTAGATTTCTACACTCTTCTTGCCCTTGGCGTAGTACCAAACCTTGTTGGCGGTCAAGTCAATCTTGTATTGCCAAGGTTTGCGAGAGCCGTTGAGCACGCCCACGATGGGAGAAGCGCTTTCCGTCAAGGCGTATGCGCGAACACGACGGGAGTAGGGGAAACCTGAGCTCGCGGTACCCAAAAGGTTGATACCTGCGTTTTCAAAGATGCGCTTGTTCTTGATGACAGGGCCGTTGTAGTCGGTGCCTTTGCCATAGCGGAAGTCCAAGTTGCCCGAGAAGGTGTGGCGCTGGTCAAAGTCCAAAGGTTGGATGTAGCGCAAGTTGGGCTGGCCAGAGCGTGCCAAGGCCAAACCAGAGTTTGCACCTGAGCCCGTACCATCCGCAAACGAAAGCGAGTACTGGGCATTCATCATGACGTTGCCCGTGCGACGCAAGTCGTACTGGAAGCTGAAGCCCTTTGCCGTGGTAAAGTCGCGGTTACCGTACATCACGTAGGTGGTGGGGTAGGCTTCAGTTACCGAAACAGTTTGGATCAAGTCGCGGTACTCACGGTAGAAGGCGTTGATTTTCAAAGCTGAACGCTCACCGAGCATTTGGCGGAAACCAATCTCGTATTCGGTCAACTTTTGGGGCAACAAATCAGGGTTGGGCAAGGTGGCCGAACCGTACTCCAAGTTCACGTAGTTAACAGGGTTGAAGCGTGACAAGCCTGCACTCGGACGCTGCACCAACAAGTCGTAGTGTGCAAAGAATTCTGCCTCATCCGAAATGGGGAACTGGAAAGAGATACGAGGAGACACCGTAACCTGAGGCGTGTAGTCCTTAAAGCTCTTTTCGCTCAATACAGGCTGGTCGGGATTGTTTTGGTCCGTGAAGTTCTCTTCAAAGATCCAAGGCTTGGCTTGGCCTCCGCTCAAGTTGGCGATAATGGTGGGGTTAGCCTGGGGAGAACCGTCTGCATTGAACCAATCAAATCCACTGCGGTAGCCCACGATGCGCTTGGGGTTCTTGATGTTGTCCACGTAAACCACGTAGTCATCGCCCATAGATTCAGGAATGTCGGAACCTTCCAGACCGCCCATGGCACGGACATCGGCTACGGTTCGGCTGGAATAAAGCGTGAAGGGATCCTTCAAAACGGGCTGGTTAGCATCGAATCGGTCGACGCGAACACCTACGTTAAAGAAGAGGTCATTAAAGAGGAATTGGTCCTGAATGTAACCGGCCATATAAATAGGTTGGAATGCCGCCATGGGGTAGGTGCGGTTTCCATTGGCATCTTTTTGCTTGAAGAAGTCTGACAACGTGGGGTTGTAGTTCAACAAGTTGCCCATGTAGTCGTAGCCGTAGTAGTTGACGTAGGAACCTGCGCCGAAATTCAGCAATTCCTGCGCTGAGAACAGGCTCAAGCCACCATAGCCCATCAAATCATCCGGGTTGATGTTGTCCACATCCAAAAGCACTTGGTCTGCGCCGTCGGGATCTAAGCCCAATGCGATGCGCAAGTTGCGGTCAAACGTACGAGGCTTGTTCAAGTCAAGTGCACGGTTGTAGTTGATCGTGTCTTGGAAAACACCATCGCGGTAGACCAAGATGGGATTCTCCGTGTCCAACTCTTTCATGTGGTCGTTCTGCAAGTTGCGCATGAGCAACCAGAGGCTGCTTCCCGCCACACCAAAGGACCGGTCAAAGCGCTGCTCGTACTCAAGACCAGCGATTAGGGAGTGTCCACCGATATCAAAGTTGGTAGATGCGGTGATGCGGAACTGCTCCGCTTGGCTGTAGCTGTAGTTCGTTTGCAGAGCGCCTACGTTGCCGAACAAGCTGTAGATACTCGAAGGACCTTGGCCGTTCAACAACCCGCCACCCTGCTGGATGTTGGTCAAGTTGTTGATTTGGTTGTTGATTTGACCAGAGGCCACCAAGTCATAATAGGTTGACGTGTAATTGGCCAAAACCGGGTTGTAATCGCTCGGGGTGAACACTACGGCCGTATCCAAGTCCAGCAACTTGCGGAAGGCCGTAATTCCCGTCTTCTCATCCGTACCATACCCGTAGAAGGAAGTGCGCTGCGTTTCAAAATTTCCGACGTGGCCGTAGCGGAAGATGTTGCTGCCGTGACGTGGGTCATAGCCACGGTCCAAGTTGCGCGTATAATCTACTTGAATGGTGTAGTACGCATTCTTGATCAGCGATTCGGCGTCTTCGCCCGCTCCGCCAAACTGCTGGGTGAAACGTACGTAGGTAGAGAAGTCTTGACTGTTGTAGGCGCCATTGTTCTTCCAGTTCATCAAGGAGTTGGAAAAACTGGAGTTGCGACCGAAGCCCTGGTTGTACCGTGCACCAATGACCAAATTGGTTTTCTTGCTCGTTTTGATGTTGATGTTCCCTGTAGCGCGGATACCATTGGTAGCAACGTTTAGGCGGCTGTTAATCGTTTCCAAATCGTCCGCACGAAGCAACTCCGCAGCACGAATGGTACCCAAGCCTGCTGCCGTTGGAACCAAGGGGCGGGCTTCTAATTCGGCCAAGACATCGTCCTTCACCTTATAAACGGGGACCGAATAGGGACGTCCATCGCCGTTGTGCTGAACTTCCGCGGAGAAGAGGTAGCCCACGATAGGTGCCTCCGTCTCTTTGTTGCGCACAAGCGGGCCGCCAATGGTCAAACCGCCCAAGTGGTAGTTGTAGGGGTCAAAAATGGCCGAGGTTACATATTCCGCAGTTCCAAAGAAACGGGGTGAGGGACCACGCGTGGTCGTTGAAATGACACCACCCGTAACGTCACCGTAGTTGGCAGGAACACCCCCTGTGATGATTTCGGTCGTTTGGATAGCTTCACGGGGAAGGTTGATATCGCCACGAACTTTTACACCGTCGATGAAGACGACGTTTGCGTCCGAACGACCGCCACGGAAGTAGGATGCGCCTGAACCTTCGTCCTGAACAACGCCAGAAGTCAAGGCCAATACGCCACCAACGCCACGAGTTGCCAAGTTTCGGATTTGTTCTGTACCGAACGTAACAGAGGTTTTACCCTTCTCGATCAAAGGCGCTTCGTAGGAAGCCGTTACTTCCACCTCGCCCAAAATGACGTCCGCGGAAGTCAACTTGAAGTCAATGTTGGTGATGCGTCCCCCGTCAATGGTCACACCCGTCAAGGTGGACTTGTTGTAGCCAAAGGCCTCACAGGAAAGCGTGTAGGTACCTGGTTGTACAGGGTTGATGTTGTAGTTGCCATCGAAGTCGGTCGAACCCTTTGCAACCACATAGCCGCCCGAAAGAACGGAGATGGTTGCTTGGTACTGTTCTTCGCCCGATTTCTTGTCGGTCACCTTACCTCTGAGTTGTCCAGGGCGCTGAGCATGAGCCGTGAAGGCCAAGGCTAGAGCCACCATAAGTACTCCAAATCGAATGCGCATAAGTCGTGCGTTTAGGTCGTGTTGTAGGGTATCCACAGAAGATACAAGTCACGAAAATAACCAATATATCCTGCGATTGGGCGTTAAATCCCCATAGATTTGTACAAAATGAAGAAGCTGCTTTCCTTTCTAGTGCTTTTGACCGTCCTAATTGCCTGTGACGGAAGCACTTCGCAGCATCCAGTCCCCTATGCGCCGGTCAACGAAACGATTTACTTAAATACCCCTTCTGCCTACGATTTACAATTCGTAGGCGGATCCGTTGCGTTCCCAAATTTGGGCTACCGTGGCATCGTCGTTTACCGCCGAACGAACTACGGGGATGCCAACGACTTCGGGGTGTATGATCTCTGCTGCCCGAATCACGTCTCCGGCACCTGCGGCACGCTTCTGCTAGTCGACAATTTGACCGCCAAATGCCCGTGCGACGACCAGTCCTTCTTGCTGTTCGATGGATCCGCCATGGACGGCACAACGACCTGGGGACTAAAGCCCTACCAAGTGGGGTATGACGGGGTGGCGTTGTACCTATCGAATTGAGAGCTAGGGGGCTAGGGAGCGCCTGTGGCGCGCTAGGAGGTTAGGGAGCTAGGGAGCTAGAGGGCTATAGGGCTGAATTTCGAAATTCTACCCTTTCAACCCAGAGGCTTTTTATCCATTCACCCTAACTTCCAAACCCCCAAACATCCAATCATCCAAACACCCAAACCCCCAAACACCCACTCCACCATGATGGATCTTTTTTACCAAGGCGGCCCACTTTTCATGAGCATTTTAACCTTCCTTCTTTTAGGCATTCTTTGGACGGCTTGGAAAGGAGGACCGCTGAAAGAACTTGGACTTTTGGCACTCACTGTTGGAGTGCTTGGTCAACTGATTGGGCTTTACCAGGCATTTTCGGTGCTTGAAGGATTCCAAGAAGCTATGGGCGAACCGGCTGGTGAAGGCTTGATTGCAGGCGGCCTCAAGGTCAGCCTCACTACCACACTGTACGGCCTAGTGATATACATCGTGAGCTTGATGCTGCGTGCAGCCCAAACATGGCGTATGGCATAAAAAACTCAAAGCATCCAAACACTCTAACTCCCTCGCCTCCAAACGCTTTCGCGCAGCGAAAGCTTAGGCCATTTGGCCCATCATCCGGAGGTGATGCACGTGGGATTTCACAGCGCTGGCGAAGGTTTTGAATTCGTGGTACTGGACGTTGAATTCGGCCGCTGTTTGCTTTACGATTTTGGATAAATCGGGATAGTGCACGTGTGAAATTCTGGGGAAAAGGTGGTGCTCCACTTGGAAATTCAAGCCGCCCAAGGCCCAGGTCAAAAACTTGCTTTTCGTGGCAAAGTTTGCCGTGGTTTTCATTTGGTGAATGGCCCATTCGTCTTCGGTTTCCAAAGCCACTTCGGGGGCATAGCTTTCAAAAGAAGCTTCGGTCACCACGTGTGCCAATTGGAAGACGATGGAGAGTGTAAAGCCGGCGACTACGCCCATGAGGAGAAATCCGCCCAACCAAGGAAGAAAGCCCAATTTGTAGATGGGGAGGGCGATAAAGAGAGCCGCATGCGTGACTTTCCAGCCCCAGAAGGCGATGTGTTGGAGTCCTGAAAATTTGGGGAAGGGAACGGCGCCCACTTTGCCCGTGAAATACTTTTTGTAATCCGTGTAAACCACCCAGTAGATGTAGAGCAGGGCGTACAACGCAGAGAAATAGACGTGCTGGAAGCGGTGGAAGCCGAGGCGCTTTTGGCTTGGGGCCATGCGAAGCATAATGCCGGCGTCAATGTCGTCGTCTACCCCGGCAATATTGGTAAACGTGTGGTGCACGGTGTTGTGCTTGGTCTTCCACAACAGGATGCTAGCACCCAAAAAGTTTACGCTGTGGCCGGCCATTTCGTTGAGCCAGTTGTGCTTGGAAAAACTGCCGTGCGCACCATCGTGCATGACGTTAAAGCCAATGGCGGAGGTCAACAAGCCCAAAGCCAACCAAAGCATCCAGGCATATTGGAAGGCGGGGGCGGCCAAGACCAATCCGAGGTAGGCAGCCAAGAAGCCACCGATCAAAACGCCGGTCTTCACATAAAGCTTGGCATTGCCCTTGGGGCTGATGTTGTTTTGCTCAAAGTAGGCGTTGACGCGCTTGGTCAATTCCTGGTAAAAAGGCTGGCCAGCTTTGGGAGCGAAGCGCGGGGCGCGGAAGCGATTTTCGGACATAGCTACGAAGGTATGCGTAAAGAACCCTGGAACCGACCGAGGAGTTCATTTTTACCCCAAAAAATCGATGCGGATTAAAAAAGTGCAGAGGCGATTTTTTCGGTCGCATCCGCCTTGCCCATCGTGTAGTAATGGAGGACGGGGGCGCCCTTGGCCATGAGCTCTTTGGACTGGGCGATGCACCATTCGATGCCTACTTCCTTGACGGCGGCGGGTGTTTTGGCCGCTTCGACCGCATCCACCAAATCGTCTGGGAGGTTTAGATGGAAATTGCGGGGAATCGTCGCCAGCTGTGAGGCCGTGGCAATGGGCTTCAGGCCGGGGATGATGGGAACGTCAATGCCTGCAGCGCGGCACTTGGCAACAAAGTCGAAGTAGTGCTGGTTGTCGAAGAACATTTGGGTGACGATGTATTCGGCCCCTGCATCCACCTTGGCTTTGAGGTGTTTGATGTCGGTTTTGAGGCTTGGGGCTTCAAAGTGCTTTTCGGGATAGCCCGCGACCCCAATGCAGAAATTGCTGGGGTTGGAATTCTCCACTTCGTCGTGGAGGTAGCGGCCGTGGTTGAGGTCCACGACTTGCTTAAGGAGGTCAATGGCGTAGGTGTGGCCGTGAGGTTCGGGCTTGAAGGCGCCTTCGGCTTTGAGGGCGTCGCCGCGGAGCACCAAGACGTTGTCAATGCCCAAATAGTGCAGGTCGATGAGGGCGTATTCGGTTTCCTCCCGGCTGAAGCCGCCGCAAATCACGTGGGGGACGGTGTCGACTTTGAATTGGTTTTGGATGGCCGCACAAATGCCCACCGTGCCCGGACGTTTGCGGGTATGCACTTTCTCCAGCAAACCGTTTTCGCGCTTCTTGTACATGAATTCCTCGCGGTGGCTGGTGACGTCCACAAACTTGGGCCCAAAGGCCATGAGGCGTTCGATCGTGCCGAACAATTCATCAATGCGCGTGCCCTTCAATGGGGGCAGAATTTCGAAGGAGAAAAGCGTTTTTCCTTCCGCAGCGGCGATATGGTCAATGACTTTCATGCAATCAGAGGTCTAAAAGGGGGCTGAGCCAGCGGGCGGCTTCCTCGGTGGTCATTCCGCGTCGCTCAGCGTAATCGTTTAATTGGTCCTGGTCGATTTTCGCCAGGCCGAAGTACTTGGCTTCCGGGTGCCCGAAGTAGTAACCGCTCACCGCCGCCGTGGGATACATGGCTTTGTGTTCGGTCAGATGGATGCTGGCCTGCTTCTCCACGTCCAAAAGGCGGAAGAGCAGGTCTTTTTCCAGGTGGTCAGGGCAAGCCGGATAGCCCGGTGCGGGCCGAATGCCCTGATAGGCCTCCGCGATCAAGGCCTCATTGGTGAGGGTTTCTTGGGCCGCGTAGCCCCAGAATTCTTTCCGAACGCGTTCGTGCAAATGCTCCGCAAAAGCTTCCGCCAAGCGGTCCGCCAACGCTTTGAGCATGAGCGCACTGTAGTCGTCCTGCTCCGCTTCAAACGCTTGGACGCGCTCGTCCACGCCGTGGCCGGTGGTCACCGCGAAAAGACCCAAGGTGTCGTTGCCTGCGGGGTCGATGTAATCCGCCAAGGCCGCGTAGGGCAAGCCTTCCTTCTTTTGGCCCTGCTGGCGCAGGGTAAGGAAGCGGTGGTCAACAGCCTCGCTGTCCGTCACCACGATGTCGTCGCCGTCCTGGCGCGCCGGGAAGAAGCCGTACACGCCTTCGGCACGGAGCCATTTTTCCGCAACCAGTTGCTGCAGCATCTGCTGGGCGTCGGCGAAGAGTTTTTGGGCCTGTTCGCCCACGACCTGATCCTCCAAAATTCGGGGGTACTTGCCATGGAGATCCCAAGCCATAAAGAAGGGCGTCCAATCGATGTAGGGAACCAAATCTGCCAAGGGGTAGTCGTGCAGCGGGAAAACGCCGTAGGCCGCTGGGGCAGGCGCTTTGAGCGCGAAGTTGGGCTGGACGCGCTGTGCTCGGGCCGAGGCGATGGGCACAAAATTCCGCTGGCTGCTGCGGTTGGCATACTGCTCGGCCAATCGGTCGTAGTCGCTGCGCACCTCCGCCACGTATTCGGCCGCTTCAGATCCCAGCAGTTTTTGCACCACTGGGACGGAACGCGAGGCATCGTTTACGTGCACGACGGGACTGTCCAAAACTGGCTGAATCTTTACCGCCGTGTGCGCCCGAGACGTCGTCGCCCCGCCGATGAGCAGGGGCTGGCGCAATCCTTGGCGCTTCATTTCGGAGGCCAGGAAGACCATCTCATCCAGCGAGGGAGTAATCAGACCGCTCAGGCCGATAATGTCCACGTTGTGGGCCACCGCGGCGTCCAAAATCTTTTGAGGCGGCACCATCACACCCAGGTCAATGACTTCGTAGTTGTTGCACTGCAGCACCACACTGACGATGTTCTTGCCGATGTCGTGCACATCGCCTTTCACCGTGGCCATCAGGACTTTGCCTTGCTTTCGAGGAGCCGAATCCTCCGTCTCAAAGTAGGGCTCCAAATAGGCCACCGCCTTCTTCATCACGCGGGCCGACTTCACCACTTGCGGCAGGAACATTTTGCCCGCGCCAAAGAGGTCGCCCACCACGTACATGCCCGCCATCAAGGGCCCTACAATCACATTCAAGGGGGCGCCAAGCGCCACTCGAGCTTCTTCGGCATCCGCTTCGATGTAGGCGTCCAGGCCGTTGACCAAGCTGTATTCGATGCGCTCTGCCACCGGAAGTTCGCGCCAAGATTCGTCCTTTTCGCGGACCGAGGCAGCCCCCCGAACGGTTTCCGCCAAGGCGAGCAAGCGCTCCGTCGCATCGGGACGGCGGTCCAGCAGGACATCCTCCACGTGTTCACGCAAGCTCGGTTCAATCTTATCGTAGACGATGAGTTGGCCGGGGTTCACAATGCCCATGTCCATGCCGTGGGCGATGCCGTGGTAGAGAAAGCAGGCGTGCATGGCTTCGCGCACCACATCGTTGCCGCGGAAGGAGAAGCTTACGTTGGACACGCCCCCGCTGACCTTGGCGCCGGGCAGGTTTTCCTTGATCCAAGCCGTCGCTTCAAAGAAGTCCAACGCATTGCGGCGGTGCTCCTCCATACCGGTGGCGACCGGGAATATATTGGGGTCAAAAATGATGTCCTCCGCCGGGAAGCCCACTTGCTCCGTGAGGATGCGGTAGGCGCGGCCACAGATTTCGATGCGGCGCTCGTAGGAGTCTGCCTGGCCCTCCTCGTCAAAGGCCATCACGATAACCGCCGCACCAAATCGACGTATGGTTTTGGCGTGCGCGATGAATTCGGCCTCGCCCTCCTTGAGCGAAATCGAATTCACCACTGCTTTGCCTTGAACACATTTGAGGCCCGCCACGATGATGTCCCACTTGGACGAATCAATCATAATGGGAATGCGCGAAATATCCGGCTCGGAAGCAATGAGATTCAAGAAGGTGGTCATGGCATACACGCCGTCCAGCATGCCTTCGTCCATGTTCACGTCCAAAATCTGCGCACCCCCCTCCACTTGGTCGCGGGCAATGTCGAGCGCCTCTTCGTACTGCTCCTCTTTAATGAGGCGCAGAAACTTGCGCGATCCGGTCACATTGGTCCGCTCGCCGACGTTCACAAAATTGCTTTGCGCCGAAATCTTCAACGGCTCCAGTCCACTGAGTTTCATGCGCGCTGAGGTTTTCGAGGGGTTACGCCTTGTGCGGCTTTCGCAAACGCCCGAATATGTGCCGGCGTCGTCCCACAGCAGCCGCCCAAAATATTCACGATGCTGAGGTCCAAATACTCCTTGACCGCCGCCGCCATGTCTTCGGGCGTCTCGTCGTAGCCCCCGAAGGCATTGGGCAAGCCGGCGTTGGGGTAGGCGCTGACCAAGAAGGGCGCTTCCGCCGCCAAGGTCTGCAGGTAGGGCCGCAAGTCTTTGGCCCCTAGGGCACAATTCAATCCAATGCTCAGCAAGGGCATGTGGCTCAGGGAAATCAGGAAGGCTTCGGTAGTTTGGCCGCTGAGCGTTCGGCCACTGGCATCCGTAATCGTACCGCTGACCATGACGGGAACTTCTTGGCCGCGCTGTTCGAACGCTTCCTGCACCGCATACAAAGCCGCCTTGGCGTTCAACGTATCAAACACCGTTTCAATCAGCAGCACGTCTACCCCACCCTCCAACAAAGCCTCGGCCTGTTGCTGGTAGGCCGTCGCCAATTCATCAAACGTAATGTTGCGGTAAGCCGGGCGGTTGACATCGGGGCTCAAAGACAGCGTCCGGTTGGTCGGGCCAATCGCTCCTGCCACGAAGCGCGGCTTCTCCGGCGTACTAAACGCAGCCGCGGCTTTCTTCGCCACGCGAGCCCCCTCCACGTTGATGTCCCAGACCAGCTCTTCCATGTGGTAGTCCGCCATGGAGATGGTTTGGGCATTAAACGTATTGGTCTCAATGATGTCCGCTCCAGCGGCCAAATACTGCTCGTGAATCTCCAGAATGATGTCCGGACGCGTCAAATTCAAGAGGTCGTTGTTGCCCTTCACGGGATGGGCCCAATCGGCAAAGCGCGCGCCACGGTAGCCGGCCTCGTCGAGCTGGTAGCCCTGAATCAACGAACCCATCGCCCCATCGAGGATGAGGATGCGTTCTGCGGCGGCGTCTTGGATGGAAATCATGTCCTTCGTTGCGTTTTTACGCT
Organism: Schleiferiaceae bacterium; assembly: GCA_964229925.1. Classification (GTDB taxonomy): domain Bacteria; phylum Bacteroidota; class Bacteroidia; order Flavobacteriales; family Schleiferiaceae; genus TMED14. The sequence goes on along the minus strand of CAXRFY010000072.1, from coordinate 73 downwards.
TATTCAGAAAGACACAAGGCTGTCGCCAGCCTGGCGCTCATCTGTCTGCGGGTAGCAGCGGGAGTTAGCACCC
>CAXRFY010000071.1:0-8861 GCA_964229925.1 Schleiferiaceae bacterium | reverse complement strand
GACGTGATGGTGTCAAGGCCAAAGTTCTGGAAGGCCACATAGACCGCGACAGCGGAGTCACCACAACCACCAGCAGCACCGATGATCTTTTCAATGCGCGCATCGTCAGAAACTGGCGTGTACTCATCGGCACCGATATCCGGTGTCGTTGTGCTACGCGTGTCACCGTCAATATCCGTGGTGATGCCAGCAATAGGCGTACCTAGGTTGTTTGCGCCGGTAATGAGGTGCAAGTCGTCCGAACTCATAAACGTGACCGTTTGGTCCGATGAGTAGGCATTGAAGGCGGAGTTGGATGTCTGCCAAGCTGCCAACGTACTCTTAGCGCCCGCCCAGTAGGCAAGGTTCGCGCCGTTCGTATTGTACACATTGTAGTCCAAAGCAATCATGCTATCCGGCTCCGTTGGAACGTACATCGCATAATTCGTATTCGCCACATAAATGTTATTCCGAATATCTAAATGCGTTGCCTTAGCACCAGTTGCTGTGGTCGTACCTAAATAAGCTCCGTACGTGTTACCTGCATAGGTATTGTAGTAGAAATTCACGTAGCGTGGAGAGTACATGTACGATCCATACGTGCCGCCCTTCACCATGTTATTGGCTACCAACGATTGCGAGGTAGGCGTGTACCCGGTGCTACCTGATCCGTCGTAGACGTTCGGGTAGTACAAATACAAACCGTAGGACTTAGCAGGTAAGTTGTTACCCACGATTTCAAAGTCGTTGCTGTAGTACATCATCAAGCCATACCCACCAGTAGCACGCGTATCGTGGCAGTGGTTGTTGCTCACATTGAAACCTGTTGTATAGTAACAACGGATATTGTAGAAGTACTGCAAGCTGACGTCGTTGCCGGTAATCGTCCAATCGGAGATCTTACCGGAGTTGCTGGCACCATTCACCACAATGCCATAGTAACCACCCTTCACCACGTTGTTGGTGATGGTGATATGGCTGGCATTGTTGCCGTAGCTCGTCGGAGATGTGGCGGAAGCAGATGCTGCAATGGGCGAACCTGTAGATGAAGAACTACCAACGGTATCCGCGATGATGGTACATCCGTTAATCGTGATGTACTGTGCATCATTGGTCAACCAGATGACATGGCCTAGTTGGTTGCTCAAGGTCAGGTTGTTCAAGGTCACATACTTGGTTCCGCTGAAGGACGCTGCATTCTGACCCGCACTGGCATTGATAACTGCAGCACCCGTGGCAGGACCGTTGAAGGTCACCGTGTTTGTGCTTGAGCCGCCGATGATTTCTCCCAAAGCGATGGAACCACTGTAGGTGCCGGCCGCAATGTTAAACGTCACAGGTCCCGAGATACCACAACCCGCCAAAAACTGCGTAGCGCTGTCCAAGGTCGCGAAATTGTTGGCACCCGTGCCGTTGGAATCGATGGTGTAGGTACCGCTCAGCTGCGCCAAACAGTCGGTCTTGAAGGTGATAGGACCTACCATGCCCGAGAAGTCGTTACCGCCACAAGAGTCAATGACGTAGACGTCATAGAACGTGTTGGGAGATAGACCGCTGATCGTGTAAGGGCTGCTTACGCCGTGCACCCACGTACCTGGCGTGCCCGTACCGCTATAGAAGCCTTGAGGACCCCAGATGATGGTGGAACCGAGAGGCGTGCTACCCGTGGGGCTGGCCCAAGAGAAGGAGCCTGACGTAGCCGTCCAACCCGTATTGGTAAGGACAGGATCCGGACAGGTAGGAACGAAGTCGACGTTGAAGTTGTCAATGAAGACGTCAGGTCCCCAACCGGACTGACCGTAGAACTCGAAGATCACGTTGTGACCTACGTAGCTGGTGTCGAGGTAGTGGTACTCGTTCACAAACGTGCCCGGAGTAGTGATTGCGGCACCAGAAGAACCAAAACTCTGACCGTTCAGATACACAATGGTATCCCAGGTGCTGCTGTTTTCCTCGCGAACACGCAAGGTCATCATGTCGTTGTAGGTCGTGTAGTACTGGTTGCTATGCGACCAGTCAAAGGCTACAGTGGCAGCACTGGAAATGTAGACTGGGCGTGAAGTGGCAATACCGGTGTTGCCCGAAGTCCAAGACCAGAAGTTAAATCGCATGCTATTATTGGCGGATGCATCCGTGTACAACTGAACGGTTTGAGTGCCGCCGTCAATGTCCCAACAGGGCAATGGCGAAGTTGTACTCCAGTTTTGGAAATCGTCTGCATAGGGCATGGTCGCGGCTTGGCATGGGGTGCATACTGTTACCGGACCAAACCAAGGAGAAGCAGTTGTGCCTCCACATAGTGTTTGGACATACACATCATAGCAAGTGTTTGAGAACAATCCTGATAATGTCACGGTCGTATCTGTGGTTGTCTGGGTGGATCCGGTGCCAGGAGTAAAGCCGGCAGGTCCCCATGCAATAACCGTTGGATTCGCAGTATCGGCGACATTCCAGTTGAGAACCATCCCAGTAGAGCTCACCGAGGAGGCAATCAATCCCGTTGGGGCACTGCATTGCACGTCTTGCACGCTAATGTCATCAATGGAAATATCATTATAGAAGGAAGTTCCCTTTATAACTCGAAGTCGAATCATAACGGTATCACCTGAGTAGGATGATAGATTCGTAATATGCTGCAACCAGGCCGCTGAATTACTAGTCTGTTGCGTTCCCATTAGGGAATCTATCGCAGTGAAGGTCGCTCCGTTATTGTTAGAAACATCTACCCACAATCCATTAATTGTTTGTCCATACATGTGGTAGTAGAAAGACAATTCCGGATTTGTAACAGATGAAAGGTCAAAGGAGGGCAGTGTAGCAATGGCGACTGCACCCGTGCTGCCATACGAACCTTCTGTGTAGATGTAGTTTGAACCACTATTTGCAGCACTCGGTCCTGTGCTACTTGAAGGCGTTCCATTGTCATTTACGAGCCAAGCAAAGTTTGAGTAGCTAGTAGGATTTCGATCCCAGCAATTATCCCAAACGTCGTTTTGGTAGGAAACGTTTGCCGTCCAAACGCCACCATCAAAATTCTCCGAATAACCGCTTGTCGTCGTGATTGAAATGGGGTTACAAAGAGTGGCAAACGTGAATGGTCCAGACCAATTTGAGTAACCCTGCCCAGAACCTGAGCAATTACTACGAACATATAAATCGTAGGTGGTGCTCGGGTTGAGTGAGAGGGTGGCTGAAGCCCCAGAAACCGTGGTTGTAAAACCAGTTCCTTGTGTGAAGCCGGTGAGTCCCCATTCGAGATCATACTGTGCTGAGGTACCCATCCAGGAAAAACTTGCAGAACTGGCGCCAATAGCGGTGGCCGAGATTCCCGAAGGCGTCGCACATGCAGGAGGCATAAATTCATCCGCACCAATATCAGGCGTCGTGGAATCACGCGTATCTCCATCCAAGTCCGTTGTGATGTAGGAAACCGGATCAGCACCTGCATCCGCAGCCAATCCTTCTACATGGTAGTCAGAGCCTGTGAAAATGGGATCCGCGAACATAGACGTTGTATCGCCTGAACCAGACTGATAGCCTGCAAACGATGAATTATTCGTCGTGCCGTAGTAGTACCCTGTAACACCCGACGAAGGCGTGTAAAAGATGTTCTTACCCAAGTCGATGTACGAACTGCTAAAGGAAGAACTCACATAGAAGTACATGGGGTAACCTTGCTGGTCGTTGACGAAGATGTTGTTCTTAATCGTCACGGCTGGAGCTGGGTAGCTACTTGACGTTGAAGCACTGGAGTAGATTGGACGGTTTGTACTGTAGGCCGAACCCGTGCGAATCGTATTATTGAAAATCTCCAGATTGCTGGGATGGTACATGTAGATACCGTAGTTGTAAGAGGTTCCCGAACCAAAAACTACCGCGTTGTTGTAAACCTTGTTTGGGTTACTGGCTGAACCATAGAGGTAGTACAAGTACATCCCGTAACCATACGAAGGAATGGAAATGTCATTGTCATGCACTTCCCAATAGCCAGGTGAGCTATTCGTCGAAAGACCATACAGGCGAACTCCATAACAAAAGGTTGATGAGGAAGTCGATTGTGCGATGGTGTTGTGCGCTATCTCCCCTGAGTTCACATAGCCTGTGTACACACCGTAGCTCATGAACCCTGAAACCGTGTTATTGGTGAAGATGAACTGCTCCGACATGTTGCTAGAGCTGCCGTAGAAGTAGCCCATATACGAACCATTATTGATCGTGTTGTTGTTGATGGTCAACGTATCAAACCGCGCTGCACTCATGTAGAACAAAGCGAAGGAGCTAGACGTAGAACCCGAGTAGCCATTGATGGTACAGTTCTCAATGGTCAGGCTTTGGTTTGTGGTGCCTTGAATACTAAAAACTCGGCCGTATGAAGTGCCAGAAGTTTCAAACGTCAAACCATCTAACGTGATGTACTTCGCACCATTAAACGCAGCTGTAAAATTCGCTGTGGTTGACGAAGACGTTGGTGCAAAGGTGACCACCGGCGACGTGCTGTTGCTCGGGTCACTTTGGAAGGTGATGGTATTGACATGGCTAACACCGGAGTACGAACCGAACGTGATTTGTTCGGTGTACGTGCCTGAGGCCACATTAAACGTAACTGGTCCGCTCACACCATTCGTAGCGAGATCCGAGAGGGCCGCGGTAAACGTCGTGTAGTTGGACGTTCCCGAACCATTAGCATCGATCGTGTAGGTACCGCTGAGCTGGGCAAAGGCCCCTGTCGCGCTCGCCAAAATCAAGGCGAAAACACACACGAACGATTGGAGTAGTTTTCTCATCGTTCTGAGGTTTAGGTGAAAAAAAGAAATCCGTTAAAGACTCAAAAATGCCGATTTTATCGTTAATAAACAAGCGTAAATAGTGGTTTTTGAACTTATTTTCATCAAAAAGTATCAAAAAGAACATTGTTAATATCCATTAACATTTATCGCCGTGGAAAGAAAAAAACATCCATGCTAGGACATAAATGCCCTTTTATTGTAGTTTCGCGGCTCGGTTCTCGACAGAGAGCTGGATCGGGAAGTAGCGCAGGTGGTAGCGCATCTGGTTTGGGACCAGAGGGTCGCAGGTTCGAATCCTGTCTTCCCGACAAAAAGCACACTTCGTGCACCGCAACAAAAGGCCAGGCGAACCTAGAGGTGACCCTGGCCTTTTTCATTTAATAAGCACGCGTAACAGAACCAAGGCGCTACTTTTGAGTTACTTGCTTAAAAATCTACCCCATGAAGCATGCATCCCTATGGCTTGTAGCCAGCATTTGCGGCGTCCTCGCCTTCAGCGGCTGTAACGCCTCCCGCGTGGTGAGCCCTCTGGAAGAAGGTGAATGGCGCATCGGCGGTGCCGTCGGCGGCCCAACGGTCAACACTTCTCGCCTCCCCTTGATGAGCGTCTATGCCGCACACGGACACAGCGCCAAACAAACGCGTTACACCGGTATCGCCCTGACAAGCTTGGGCTTCCAAAGCCTCCAGGTCGATGCAGGCGCCCTGCACCAACTCATTCCGGGCGCCGGTTGGTCTCCTGAAATCAACGCCAATGTGGGCGGAAACCTGTTGATCAGCTTTCGGGACGGCGCTACCCGCATCTATCCGCACATTGGGCTCCAAAGCGTTTGGCATTACAAGAAATTCCTCCCCTACATCGGTACGGAAAACTGGATCGACCCCACGTACGGCCTCGTCGACGGTGGAAAGGGCAGCCTCATCCACCCCAGCCTTCACAGCGGCCTTCGCTATGTCGGTAAGTGGTTTGAGTTTGGAATCGAAGGCAAATGGCTCAATCCCACACGCAGTTTTGTCATTCCGCAGCAAACCGTTCCGACCTTCTTGGGTACCGGCGCTTACGGTTTGTACTACACCTTAGCATTTCGTTTGCCATGAAAAAGCTCCTCTTCCTTTTGAGTGCGGCCTCCCTCTTGCTCCTCCCGACCTCCTGCGATGTAGATGCCGCGCTTTTGCGCGGGGCTCCTGAGGCCTACGACTTTCCGCCGAGCGTTCCGACGGATTCCTTTGACGTCGACGCAGACAAGATTCACGTGTTCCAGTTAACGTCCCAAGCGGTTCCCGAGCACGATGTGGTCGAGGCGAAGATTTGGGCGGTGTACGTGGGCGATCCGGCCCGAATCAACCAAGACACGGTCATCCTCTACCTTCACGGGAACGCAAACTCCATGAACGGTTTTTGGGGTGCCCTGCGCCAACTGGCCAACCTTGGTGGAAAGCACCATTACGGCGTCCTGTGCTACGACTACCGTGGATTTGGCAATTCAGATGCCCCGTCTACCGGCCTCTACAGCATGGAGTCCGACCTCTATGCCGCCGAACAGTGGCTCGTCGACCAAGGCCTCACCAACGATCGCTTTTACGTCTTCGCCAACAGCCTAGGCACACTACCCGCCTCGCGCGAAGCTGGCCTTCAAACGGGCCCCTTGACCATCAGCAAGTTGACATTGGAAAGCCCCCAGTCGCATTCGGACCTCTTTTTTCAAGACGCCGTAGGCCTTAGCGTTCCAAGCACCTTGGCCACCGACTACAGCTTTGACCTCGTGGAAGGCATTGCCAACTACGAGGGCGAACTCCAGTGGTTTCACGGCCTAAACGACGACGTGGCCCTGGTGGAAAATGCCCGTATGGTCTACGAAGCCCATCAAGGCAGCTACAAAGAAGCCTTTGTCATCGCCGAAGTGGGGCACGGTTTCCGCTGGGATTGGGGCTTCGAGAACTGGGGCAACGCCGTATTAAATTTCATGCGACACGACTAAGCACCCGAGCCTGCGGCACAATTCGTGCTACATTCACGGCATGAAAGCGTGGATTTTAGCAGCGGGCTATCTAGCCAGCACAGCACTTTTAGGCCAAACCTATGCCGGCCTTGGCTTTGGTGTCACAACGGGTGCGGGCCTGTATGCCGAGCACTACATTCACCCCAAATGGTCCTTAGAAGCCAACATCGGCGTCCCTGCTATGGGCTTCGGCGTGAACTATGTGCTGCACGATTCGCGACGGTTGCACGTAGGAAGGGTGTATGACGCTAAAAAACTTTTTCCACGCGGTCAGAAGGGTCCGAATTCAGGCCGTCTCACGGCTGGCGTTACGCTTACAGGGGCCATTTTACCGGATGTCGGCCTTTTCCAGTACCGTTTCTGGAATCTGGGCTTGCACAAAACGATCCGAAAGACCGACTTCGGCATGGAGCTCGGCCTCATGCGTGGCGCCATCGTCACCGGCCCCTCCGGTAGCACCTATCCGCAGCCCTTCACCTCTCCAGGCATTCAGTTCACATTGGGGCGTTCGCTTTTTGAGCCAGGGCCCTTGAAGCGCTTGAAGCAACGGGTTTCTTCGTTCTAACACCCCCAGCGATTCCCTCCGGGCATCGCGCTGCCTCCGAATTCCGAATGAAAAACTCGAGCGCCCTCCGGCGCTCGCTTCTTTTTGGCCGCACCGGCCTGCTCAAGCACTTCTTGGCCGCCGCGGGCGGCCAAAAAAAAGCCGCCACTCTCGTGGCGGGTTTTTCATTCTTAGTGATCCCGGCGCGATTCGAACGCGCGACCGTCTGCTTAGAAGGCAGATGCTCTATCCAGCTGAGCTACGGGACCGAGGGCGCAAAAATAGGGCGATATCCCGGTCTAAGATGGATAAAAGGAATAGGCTGGAAGAAAATGGGTCAAGGGATTCGGCTCGCCAGGAAGCAAGACAGGCGCTAAGGTCCATGTGGAGGTGCAGACAAATAGACCTACAAGGCGCTAAATGGCCGAGATGCAAACAGCGCGTGGTACTTTTGTCTGCAAATGGCGCGTAGACTCCTTCTGATCCTGACATTTGCTGGCCTTAGCCTTGGACTCCAGGGACAGGCCTCCGATGCCCCGGCCAAGCGCGCGGCTCTTGCCTCGGCGATTCTGCCTGGAGCAGGGCAGTTTATCAACCACCAGGCGTGGAAAGCCCCGATTGCTTGGGGCATTATGGCGGGTGCGGGCTACTTGCTGTATACCAATCAGACGACGCTCAACCGTTTGAGCACGGCCATTGACCTTCGCTACGATGGCGATCCAACTACAGTGGACGAATTTGACGGGCGCTTTACGGATTCCCAGCTTTTTACGTTGAAAAATGAGACCCGCCGGTCACGGGATTACGCGGTCCTAGGGGTGGGGGGTGCGTACTTGTTTCAAGTTTTGGACGCCTATGCCTCGGGCTTTTTGGTTGAATTTGACGTCTCGCCCACGTTGACGGGCTCCCTTTCTCCCGCCGTTGAACCGCTCGCCCCCCTGGGCGCTAAATTCACCTTCGCATGGCCTTGAACATCGCCTTGATCGGCTACGGCAAAATGGGCCGTGAAATTGAAGCCGTTGCGGAGCAACGCGGGCACCGCATCGCGGCCCGTGTGGGCCGGGAAGGCATTGGGGCGCACGATTGGGCGGGTATCGACGTGGCCATTGAGTTTACGCAGCCGGATGCCGCCTTTGGGAATGTGCAAACACTTCTCGCGAAGGGCATTCCGACGGTCTGTGGCACGACGGGCTGGTTTGCGCGCGTACCGGAACTGGATTGCCGCCAAACGCCCCTGGTGTATGCCTCCAATTTTTCGCTTGGGGTGAACATCGCGTTTCAAGTCAACCGGTATTTGGCCGAATTGATGGCCCCCCATTCGGACTACCGTGCGGAAATTGAGGAAATCCACCACACCGCCAAGAAGGACGCACCGAGTGGGACGGCCATCACGCTGGCGGAAGGCATTTTGGCCGCCAACCCTGCGCTCAACGGCTGGGCGCTGCAACCCGGGGCGCCCGATGATGCCCTCCCCATCCATGCTGTCCGAAAAGACCCCGTTCCCGGCACCCATACGGTGACCTACGATTCCGCGGTGGATCAACTCAGCTT
>CAXRFY010000070.1:0-3526 GCA_964229925.1 Schleiferiaceae bacterium | reverse complement strand
TTGTAGTAGCTCAAATAGGGATGGCCGTGCACGGTGGAGGTGGAGGCCAGCAAGAGATTCAGGCTCATCGCTTGGACTTTTTGCGCTTTTTAGCTTCGTTGGAGACGGATTTTTGGTCCGACGTAAAATTGCGCGTGGGCTCTACTTCATGGTACAGCCCGCTGTAGACCGAATTCACGCCGTCCACCTGCTGAGTCCAGACCATGTGCACGCCCATGGGACCGGCAGAAATGCCGTTGTAGTCGCCAAAAAAGGAGGCTGGCGTGGGGGTAAAGGCCTCGGCCAAGGCGTGGTGTTCCCAGGTTTCGCCCCCGTCCGTACTCACGCTGTGGTAGGCCTGTGTGGTCCAATTCACCGTGTCCTGTTGGCCGTATGCAATCACGTGGAGGGCGTTGCCTCGAGCGGTATCGACGGTAAACCAGGGCATAAAGTGGTGCACCACGCCTTCGGGGCGGGGTAGAATGTGCTTGCGGGACCAGTAGCGGCCACGGTTGTCGGAGTATTGGTAGGCCACCCAGGTGCTATCGCCGTCCTGTTCGCCAAAGACCAGGTGCAAGCGGCCGCTCCGATCGTACATCGAAACGGGCATGCCATTGGCGCGGCCAAAGCCTGGAATTTCATGGGCCCAGCCCCCGCGTTGAGAGGCAAAAGCCACCTCGTGTTCAAACCACGTGACCGCGCCGTCGTCGTCGGAACGGTTGAACCACAAGGTGTCGTTGACGCTCCAGATAACGGAGACGCCGCCCAGTGGGTCGACCGCCGGAACGGCTCCTTCGGTCGTTTCGTCGTCGTCGATGCAATCCCCTTCGTGGGCGGAAATGGTCACGGCAGGCGACCAGGTGACGCCGCGGTCTTCGGATTGGGAATAGCGGATGCGTGAGCGGTATTGGCTTCGGTCGGCTTCGCCGTACTTGTCAAATTCGGTCCAGGAGACGTGCAAGGTGTTGGTGTTGGGATCCACGGAGATTCCCTCCTTGTCTTGGTCCTTAGGAGGATTGAATCCTATGCCGCTTCCATCGCTCCAAGTTTTCCCATGGTCGTCACTCCATTGGATGACAATGCGGTCCAACCAGTCTCCTTCTTGGTGGGCTTTGCCGCTGGGGTTGGCCAAATGCAAGAAGTAGACGCGCCCGGCGTTGTCGTATTGCAAAATGGGGTCGCCATATACCCCATAGGTTGAGGTCAAGGTCGAATGCGTCCAGTCAGACGCCAATGGAAAATCGTTCGCGTGTACTTGGTCCAAGACCGAACCTGCCACGACGTTAAAGCTGTTGGGATCTGCGGCTATGCTAGGTTCGCAGGCCCATTCGTGCGGGCGGTTTTGCGTGCTGATTACTTCCACCTTATACGCGAAGGTGTTCTGAGCGCTCAGGGCGGTGCTAGCTAGGAGGAGCGCAAGGGCGAGAAGATTTTTCATAGTCGATTCCAGGTCCAGTTCATTCCGGGGGTGATGCCCACCTGTGCACAGGTGCCTGCGGGCAGTTCGAGCACGAGTTGGGCCGGCCCTTCGGAGGGAAGCGGCGTCTCGTTAAAGGGTTGTGCGTTGGCTTGAATGCTCACCACTTGGCCGGCCGCCGAAATGTAGACGATGTCTAGGCTGACGTAGGTATTCTTCATCCAAAAGCTCTGCATGCGCTCTTCCGGCATGAGGAAGAGCATGCCCATATCGGGATCCATGTGCTTGCGCCACATCATGCCTTGCTGGACTTCGCGATCCGATTCTGCCAATTCCAAGCGGTAGGTAGCTACGGTATCCGAACCGTTGATAAAGGCACCGTGGCCTTCTAGAGTGAAGGGCGGTTCGTAGGTTTCGGCGATGTTTTGCGCTTGAGGCTTGGAGGAGCTGCCGCCGCCCGAAAAAGCGGGTGCGATTTGCGTGTAGAGGAAGCCTAAAAGGGCCAAAATAAGGAGGACGGAGCCCGCTTTGCGGATGAAGGTGGACTTCATGACTTGGACGTTCGGAAAGAGTTGAACAAGAGGTAGAGACCCGCCAAAACGAGCGGGATGCTGAGCCATTGGCCCATGTTGAGGGTCATGCTGGCTTCAAAGGCCTTTTGGTTGGCTTTGAGGAATTCGATGGCAAATCGGAACCCAAAGACGAGGAGCAGGAAGAGTCCAAAAATTCGGCCCTCTGCCTTCAAATGGCCTTTCTCGCCCAGGAAGAAGAGAAGAACGAAAATCAAGAGGTAGGCTAGGGCCTCAAAGAGCTGCGAGGGCAGGCGGGGGATGCCGTAAATCGTTACGTGGTACGTGCCATTTTCCCCGGGCTGCACGTAGGAATCATCGGGAATGTAAATGTGGCGGTTGTCCTTTTTCTGCAGGTTGAAGAGCGGGATCAGGTGCACCTCAAGCATGGACTGAAGAGCGCCGATTTCGACATTTTCGGCCGGGGTAATGACCAAGTCGTACTGAGGAAGCCAGAGGCTATCGGTCTCGAGGGCGCCGTCCATTCGGACAAATTCAAGATCAGACACTTGGTCCGAAAAGTACTGCTCCATGTAGTCCAAGACCGGGCGGAAGTAGACCGTTTCTACCGCGCTGTTGGCGGGCTCTCCGTAGATCTCAGAGTTGGTAAAGTTGCCCAATCGAATCAACGCTCCCGCCAAGGCTACGGTGATGACGACGCGGTCCATGAGCCACAAAAACGAATGGCCGAGGTCCTTTTTGAACTTTTGGCTGAAGTAATAGAGCGTGAGCGGGATCACCACGGCGGCGCCATGGGAAGCCAGACCGCCTTTCCAGGGCATGAAAATTTCCCCGACGTGCTGTTTGTAGTAGGCCCAATCGTAGAAGAATACATGCCCCAAACGCGCCCCAATGATGGTAGCTACCACCGTGTAAATGAGCAAATTGTCTAATGCATCCTGCGCGACCCCTTCCTTCTCAAAGTAGCGGCGCATGAGGTAGAAGCCGAGCAAAAAGCCCGCAAAGAAGAGCACTTGGTAGTAGCGCAAGAAGAGGGGGCCGAGTTCCAGTCCGCGTTCCGCGGCCCACGTGAGGGTTAGTAGCATGAAACGAAGATACCGAAGTCCGCTCAACCACTCGGTGACAGGAGTCGCTTATTTCGCGCTTTTGGACGACTTTTTAGGCACGGGATCCCATCCGTGGCTTCCCCAAGGATGGCAGCGTCCAATGCGCTTGACGGCCATCCAGCCGCCTTCAAGGGGCCCCCATTCGCGAACGGCTTCCGAGGCATAGGCCGAACAGGTCGGCGTATGCCGGCAGGAGGGAGGGGTAAAGGGAGAAATGAGGTATTTGTAGATCCCGATGAGGAGCAAGAAGGGCAGTCCGAGAATCCAGCGAAGTGCCGTCATTCTTGAACGCTGTAGGTGCTTCCATCGGCGCCGTCCTTGACCTGAATGCCGCCTGCCGCCAATTGGTCGCGTATGGCATCGCTCGTCGCCCAGTCCTTCTGCTCGCGGGCCTTCCGGCGCGCATCCAACACAATGGCCATCGCAGCATCCAGCGCTTTTTGCGAGGAGGCCCCAGCGGCCGCGCTCGCGGCATCGGCCTGCAGACCGAGCAC
>CAXRFY010000069.1:0-3102 GCA_964229925.1 Schleiferiaceae bacterium | reverse complement strand
GCGTAGACCTCTTCCCACTCGAGGAAGGCTTTGGCCTCGCGCTGGGCCTCAAATTCTTCGGTGCTGAGGAAGTAGTAGTCCTGGCCGTGAACCTCTTGGCCGCGTGGGGCACGGCTCGTGGCAGAAACAGAAAACGCCAGTTGCGGATAGTCCGCCATCAAGCGGCGCACCAGCGTGGTTTTGCCGGAGCCCGACGGCGCAGACAGGACCAAAAGCTTCATAGGACGTTCAGGCTTTGCTCTTTGATTTTCTCCAGCTCCTCCTTCATTTGCACGACGATGCGCTGCATGCCGGCGTGGTTGGATTTGCTGCCTAGGGTATTGATTTCGCGGCCGATTTCTTGGCTGATGAAGCCCAATTTTCGGCCTTGGCCCTCCTGCATGGCTTCATGGAAATGGTCCAAATGGGCCTGTAGCCGAACCTTCTCCTCGTTGACATCCAATTTCTCGAGGTAGTAAATCAACTCTTGCTCAAAGCGGTTGGCGTCGTAGTCCATGCCTTCTAAGCCGCGGTGCAAGCGCGCTTTCAAAGCGGCCACACGTTCTTCTTCCAGGGCGGGAACTTCGTTCAAACCAGCCTGAATGCTCGCCAAACTGGCGTGCAAGTCCTTGGCCAATTCCGCCCCTTCGCGCTCGCGGAAGGACTGAAAATCCGCCATAGCCTCGGCCATAGCCGCGTCGACGGCAGCCCATTCGGCGTCTTGAATTTCTTCGGAGACATGGGGGGTGGGCAGGCGCAAGGCCATGTTCAGCAACTGGGCTTTGGCGATGGGCTCTCCAGCGATGTCCTGCAGGCTTTGCATGGCTTGCTCTAGCCAGTCCTTTTGCAGGCCGACCGCTTCTTGGCCCATAGCTTCGCGGTGGATGTTGACATCGACTTTGCCGCGGGTAACGGCGTCGCTCACCTGCTTGCGCCAGTCCATTTCGCGTTCGCGGTACAGGGAGGGGTAGCGAAGGTTGAGGTCCAAGCCTTTGCTGTTAAGGGACCGAATTTCTATGGTGATTCGGGCAGTTGCGCATTCGGCACTGCCTTTTCCGAATCCTGTCATGGAGCGCATCATGCCCACAAAGGTAGCCCCTCTGCGGGACGGATGGGCGCCGTTCGAAGCGCTTGTCGCGCAAAGGCGGCCAAAAAGTCCTCGGGCCGAGCCTCTTTCGCATCCTCCTGAAGGCCAAGGAGTTGTCCAACCTGCCCCCAAAGTTTCTCCGGCGTCCAGCCTTTTTCGCGGTAGTCCTGAATGCCCACCGAGCCGTGGCGCTTGCTCAAACGGTGGCCATCCGGACCGTACCACAAGGGGGCATGCTGGACCTCCGGAGCGGGCTGTCCTAGGGCCTGGTGCAGGAAGCGCTGCGGAGCCTCCGAATCGGCCAAATCTAAGCCGCGCAGCACATGCGTCACCCCCTGTGCGCCATCGTCCACGACCACGGCTAGCTGGTAGCCCCAGGCGCCATCAGCCCGCTGCAGGACAAAGGCGTCGTCGGGGTATTTCAAGCGTTTGGCATAGGGGCCGTCCAATGGCAGGCCGGCGTTCACGCAGGTTCCGGGGTAAGAGCCCCAGGCCTCGTGGGGCGCGCGGACAGCCTCTTCCATGTCTTTTCGGGTGCAGGAGCAGGCAAAGACGAGGTCTTGCGAGGCCAGGGTTTCTAGGGCGGCGGCGTAGGCGGCAGAGCGCTCGGATTGGGCAGGCACTTCGCGGTCCCAGTGGAGGCCGAGCCAGGCGAGATCGCGGCGCCAGGCATCGGCAAATTCGGGTTTGCAGCGCTGTCGGTCGACGTCCTCCATGCGCAGGAGGAGGGTTCCGTTTTGCGTTCGGGTCTGTAGCCAAGCGAGCAAATACGTCGAGGCATGCCCGAGGTGCATGAATCCGGAAGGGGAAGGGGCAAAACGACCAACCATGGCATGAAAGTACAACTGCTTGGGCGCTACCTTCGTGTCCATGGACTCAGAACACTTCGGCACACGCGCCATCCACGGCGGCCAGCATCCGGATCCCTCGACGGGCGCCGTCATGCCTCCCATCTACCAAACCTCCACCTATGCCCAGTCGGCACCCGGGGTGCACCAGGGCTACGAATACAGCCGCACCCAAAACCCCACGCGCCATGCGTTGGAGCGCGCCTTGGCCTCCATTGAAGGCGGCACGCACGGCTTGGCCTTTGGCAGCGGTTTGGCCGCGGTGGATGCCTGTATGAAGTTGCTCGCTCCGGGCGACGAAGTGATTTCGACCAACGACCTCTACGGCGGCACCTACCGCCAGTTCGTGAAAGTCTACGAGAAGTACGGCTTGAAGTTTCATTTTACCCCCATGGGGAACGCAGCGGACGTTGCGGCCTTGGTGAATGCCAACACCAAAATGATTTGGGTCGAGACTCCCACCAATCCCATGCTCAACGTCATTGACATCGCAGCGGTAGCGGAGGTGGCCAAGAAGGCAGGCGCGCTGCTGGTGGTGGACAACACCTTTGCGACGCCCTACCTGCAGCAGCCTTTGGCCTTGGGGGCGGACATTGCGCTGCATTCGGCCACGAAGTACCTCGGCGGCCACAGCGACGTGGTCCTGGGCGCCCTGGTCGTGAAGGACGAAGCGCTCGCGGAAAAACTGTACTTCCTGCAAAATGCCACGGGTGCCGTGTGCGGCCCCATGGACAGCTTCCTGGTTTTGCGCGGCATTAAAACGCTGCATGTGCGCATGGACCGCCACCAGGAAAACGCCCTGGAATTGGCAGCCCACTTGCGCCAACATCCCGCTGTGAGCCGCGTGGTTTTCCCCGGCTTTGAGGACCATCCCGGCCATGCCGTGGCGAAGAAGCAGATGCGTGGGTTTGGCGGCATGATCAGCTTCGCGGTCAAGAGCGATTCCTTTGAAGACGCGAGCAAAGTGGTCAGCGCCTTGAAGGTCTTCACCTTGGCGGAATCCTTGGGCGGCGTGGAGTCTTTGGCGGGCCATCCTGCCTCTATGACGCACGCCTCCATTCCCAAGGCCCAGCGTGAAGAGAGCGGCGTGACGGACGTCCTGATTCGCTTGAGTGTTGGCATTGAGGACGTTCGCTATCTTAAAGCGGATTTGGATACCGCACTTTCCGTACTTTTATAACTGTTATG
>CAXRFY010000068.1:0-2301 GCA_964229925.1 Schleiferiaceae bacterium | reverse complement strand
TGAGCATCCGAAGTCGAGAAGGTATTCTTGAAGTAGAAGGGATGGACGGTTTTGTGCACCACTTGGGCGTAGGGCAGCCCGTATTCGCCGTTGGGGCCAATTTGGTGGATGCGGTACAAGCAGGCCAGGGAATAACTGACCCCATTGATGGAGGTGTCGTGGCGCCCAATGGCCAAGAGGTCCAAGCGGCGGTCCTGGCGAACGGTCGTCACCCCAGGAATGGTCAGACGGCCCTGCTCCACGCCGGACTCGTTGAGGCAAATAATCTCTTCGGTGGCCTCGTCCACGACGTAGAGCAATTCGTCAAAGCCTATGCAGAGGTCCGAGGGGTGCACAAAGCCGGTGAAGGCGGGTTGAATGGGCACGTAGGCAATGTCGCGCACACTGTAATTGGGGACATCGATGAAGCCCAGGTCGGTTTTGGTGCCAAAGTAGCCTTCGCAGCTGATCAAGCTCAGCGCGGCGGCAAAGGCGAGTAGGCGAAGGCGCATCATGGGCGTTCGGATTTAGGGGTGAAGACCAGACCCAGCGTATTGCGCCAACCCATGGCATCGGTGCGTTGAACCGCTACATCGATGCGCATTTGGAAGGGGCCTAGGGCGCCACCGTCGTAGGACAGACCCCCCACGGGCCAGCTTTGGCCGCGGGTGTTCAATTTGCTTCCAATTCGTGCGGCGATCCGGGTGTTTGGACGGTATTCCAGGCCAATGCGGTAGTTTTCCGCGTTGTCGTTGGGGTGCACAAGCTGGGCTGCGATTAAGAGTGACTGGCTGCCCTGCTGCCAAGGAACCATGCTCAAGCCCATGGCAAACTCCGTGGGGAGGGTGTTGGATTCCAGGCCTTGGATGGGGCTTCGGTTGAAGTCGACCGCCAAGAAATCTCCCGTCAAGGCGGAGGAGCCGCCAAAGTTTTTCAAGACGACGGCGAAGCGGAGGTCCTTGACGTCCGTGGTGTAGAGGAAGCCGACGTCGGCCGCGGCGGTCATCGCCGTGTATGCGCCGCTTTGGCTGCCGATGGTATAGACTTCGCCAATGCCCTTGAGGGTCACGCCGAGCTGAAACTGTTCGCTCAGGCGTTGGGCATAGCTGACGCCGACGCTGCTTTGGGAGGAATAGAGCTGGTAGCCGGTTCCGCCGGGCTGGAATTCGGTGCGCTCCGCAAAGCCGGGAGTTTGCACGTGGTTGATGCTCAGACCCCATGCGGCGTCGCGGCCTTTCTGGGGCTTGGACAAGAAGAATCCGGCCTGTTGCGTGCCCCCGCTGAGGCCCAGATGGCTGAGGGCCACGGAAGTGCCTTTGAGGGAGGCCATGCCGGCGGGATTTTGGGCCAAGGCGTAGGCATCTCCCGGGAGCGCTACGGAGGCCCCGGCCAAACCAGCCGAACGCACGTGCAAATCATTCTTCAGGAAGGGGAAGGCCGACTGTCCCGCACGCTCACCCCCGTAGGAGGGTAAAAGTTGCGCATGCCCAGCTACTGCGGCAGCCACCAAGGAGAGGAGGAAGAAGGTCTTTCTCATAGCTTGAAGGTGATGCCGTAGAGGATTTGACGAGGCGCCTGGTAGCGGGCGGGATTGCGGGGGTCTAGGCCAAACTCCTGGGGGCCGTTGTATTCGGGGCGAGGATCGCGCCATTCATTGGGCACGTCATCGCCGTATTCGTAGGCGCGGCCCGTGATGGGGTTGATGATCTGCGCGTTCTTTCGGTTGAAGATGTTTTTAATCTCAACCGAAATGGTGGCCCCGCGCTGGTACTTGCCACGGGAAAGCGTGTACGACCACTTGCTGTCAAAGTTGTGCCAAGGCTGGGCCAACTTGGCCAAGTACTGGTCGATCAGCGGTTGGTACTGGGGACGGCCCAAATCGTTCACACCGATGTATTCGTAGGGGGTGTAGCGGTAGCCGGAGGAGGCATTGTACTGCAGGTAACCGCTCAGGCCGGCTAGGCTCAAGCGACCCACTTTGAGGGTGCTGTCGGGGGTGAAGAAGATGCCCCAGTTGGTGCTCCAGGGGCGGTCCCAGGCCAAGAAGGTCTCGCGGGTCAAGGAAACTTCGCCGTTTTGCTCAATTTGAAGCGCGGACTCGCGGGCTGAATTGGATTTGCCTCGGGCCACTTGGAAGCTGCCGTTGCCAAAAAGGCGGAAGTGGCGTCCTAAGCGGTAGTCTACGCCCAGCTCCAAACCTTGAATCTTGGCGTAGTCCTGGTTGATGTACATCGTTTTGGTCACGGGGCGTCCCGTTTGGTCTTTTACGATGACGCGGCGGGAGACGATGTAGTCAAAGCGGTTGTTGTTGTAGGCGCCTAC